>CAJXWP010000007.1 GCA_913062625.1 uncultured Haliea sp.
ACACCAGTGTCTGGATCATGTTCATCACCCTCGCCACAAGCCTGTACTTTTTCTTCAAGAGAAAAGGATGGGTCTGACTGATGCGAATGGCAAACTCGACTCATAGAGAAGCTACACGTTAATAGCAGCAGAACAGCATCTTGTATCAGCAAGGCCAAAGGACTGGGCGACTCGTCCACTCCGATGCTGAAGCAAGTCAATACCCTTAAAAATTTTCCCGCCGCTGCACCTGCCGCCGACGCGCCGCCAGTTGATTCGCACGCTCTTGCGGCGACACCGTTGGCTCATCGACAGGCAAACTCGCTCGCAAGTCAGACAACTTGACCAAAGTCGCTGTGGGATGCTGCGCCTCTGGAATCTTCGCAGTTTCCAGCCCGTCATAACGCATCAAAATCACACCGCGTGAAAACCCTTCCGTATCGAGCCAATTGGGCACGGCAGGGTCTGTAGCAGACACAACAAAATGGTAGGCGCCATCCGAACTCAAATAAGCCTGATCGGCAGTCA
Source organism: uncultured Haliea sp. (assembly GCA_913062625.1). GTDB lineage: Bacteria > Pseudomonadota > Gammaproteobacteria > Pseudomonadales > Halieaceae > Marimicrobium. The sequence goes on from CAJXWP010000007.1 coordinate 508, forward strand.
GAGAGGTTTGACGATTGGCATAGTCGAGAGACTCCCACCAATGATGGCCTAACTGAATGCCTTGGTATCTCGCACTACTGGGCCAAGACGTTAGAATTAACGCTTCGTCGTCTTCCAGCTCATAATGCCCTCCGGACATCAGGCGGCCAGCCAGCCCGCCCTCCGAGCCCGTGTCGCGCGGCGCAAGGAGTGTGTTGGCTGGAACCAGACCTGCGATGCGCGTGCGACTGAGTTCAGGCCACAGGCGCACCTCTTCGGCAAAGAAGTTCGTTGCCGCCGTTAGCCGATCTGCCATGATTTCGGCGGAGAACGGGGGATAGCGAGGGCGGCCACTGTCAATCCGATCAATGTGCACTTCTCCCGGGAGCTCTGACTCCCAGTCAGAGTGAATCTGACGTACCAGTAGGCGCTGAAGGCCCGGTTCTGTGCGCAGCCAGTTACCCTCCCTCGGCTCACCGCCAATCCAAACCTCGAAGCTGCCGTCGGCTGCTGCCTCGAGATCATCTGTGGACAAGGTGTCGACCATCGGCGCCATCGAATCGAGTCCGTACACGGCGAAATCTAGCCGCCGAGTACTCCCGCGCGTTCCCCACACGCGATAAACGCCGTCACCCTGAAACAGCGCAATGCGATAACGCTGATCCGAATTGTCCATCCCCAGCTTGTTGAAATGATTAAGGGACACAAAGAGAGGAAAATCAGGCTCAGCCAGTGCCCGTGACTCCAGACTATTAATCAGCGCACGCACAATGTGCCGGTAGGCCTCCGCCTGTTCCTCCTCGCTGCCAAACCATGTATGGTCGCGCACAAAAATACCCGCCTCACGAACCGCATCCGCAAGCTGATCGAGACTTTGCTCTAGCTGACCCGATGCGACGACGGGTTCCACCGTCACCTTGCGCAATTGAAACGTCGACAGACCTGCGACGCCGATCACAACGCCCAAACTGAATATCATCACCTTGCCAATCATGGTTGTCTCCCGACCTCACTCATCTTCAAAGAACCTTCGCCATAGTGCACTATACGGCATCATAGGGAGGCGCAAATGATCTCACTGCCATTCGCGCTAGTCTGACTTTTTAGTTCGCGGACGCTTTGTCGAACTGTGCGACCTGCCATCATTAACCGGCCGTCTGGGCGCCATCGATGGGTATCACAGAGCCGCTCATATAGCGCGCCTCATCGGATGCGATAAACGCAACCAGGGACGCAATTTCAGCGGGCTCTGCGAACCCGTAGAACGAGATCAACTTGTCAATCAACCGCGGTGTAGCGTCCTGGGGAAAGTTGGCCGTAGCCGCCAGCGGCGTATTCACGGCCCCGGGGCAGACGGCATTCACACGAATACCGCGTTCAGCGAGTTCCATCGACAGCGATTTAGTGAGCATTGCCACCCCCGCCTTGGTGACACCGTAAGGCGATGAATATGCCTGCCCTGTCAATGCGGCAGTGGATGCCATGTTAATGATATTGCCGCGCGTTTTTGCAAGTTGTGGCACTGCGGCCTGACACAAGAAAAACACCGAGGTCAGGTTAACCTGCAAAATCCGCTGCCAGGCCTCTGGGGTGATATCCTCGATACGTCCGGTCAGCAGAATGCCCGCAATGTTGCACAGCACGTCTAACTGCCCAAACGCCTCGACTGTTTTCGTCACGGTGGCATGGCACACTTCAGGCAGGCTTATGTCTGCAACCATTGAGTGAACTCGGGTGCTGTCGGGCATCTGCACCATGGTATCGGCTAGCCCTTCAGCATTGATATCCACTAGGAATACGTTGGCGCCCTCGGCATAAAAACGCTGGGCAGAGGCTCTGCCAATCCCCGAACCTGCACCTGTAACCAATACCACCTTGCCGTCAAATCGCTCAGCCATTGCAAGCCTCCTTGAATACCTTGTTATTGTTTCATCGACAGCGTACGTCGAGTCATGTATGCAGACCTTTCAGGACTGGCTGCATTGAGAGTATAGAATAAATCCAACAGATGACATGACCAGCTTTCTGCGCAGGTCTGCTTCAGAACGTGCCATCGGTCGAGGCGAGGTATAGCTTGCCAATACCTGATGCTCGTTAGTACTTCAGTGAGCAAGCGACAAAAAATAAGCAAAAAAAAGGGCCGGCATAGCCGACCCTTTCCACCATCCCTGAAACCTACTGTTCAGAGTCGGTTATTGCTGCCGCCCAGATGACTAGGCCAAAGGCAATTTTATTCCACAGATCGGCGACATTATAGATAATATTCAACGCGTCCGGATTCGCTGAATCCATCATATAACCCATAAAGTATCCGATAGGGTAAATTGCCCAACCTATCGTCACCAGCAGTGCCATCGCCTTATAGGCTTTCTGCACATTGGCGTTTCCGCTGCCAGCGTTGATCTTGCTTGCTTGACCGAAAAAGATCTCCCACATAATGAAGACCCAAGCCGCCATTGCAATCCAAAACGCTAAACTCACGTCCATCGCGCCCGCTTCGCCGGCAAATCCAAAGCCCAGCATGACGAGAGAACCAATCAGCAAACGCCAGAACACACCTACGGGCGTTTTAGTGATCGCAGAAAGAATCAGGTAGAATTCTATGATCAACAGTGGAACCGTTAGTAACCAGTCAATGTAGCGGTAGACGGTCGGTGTTTCACCTGTACTCACCCAAACATCGCGCATATAAAAGTAATGCACTGCAGCGATAAGAGTGACTAGACCTGATACCGTCAGAGACGTTTTCCACTTCGCTGACACACGGTCACGCTCGAGGAAGAAAAAGGCCGTCGCAGCGACAAGCGCCATCGAAATCAGCCAAAAGGAAATACCAACCGCATCGTTGGCCTGTAAGTTTTCAGTCATAACTGTGTCCACCTATAAGTAGTTATATGTTGATTATTGTTCTCTTGCACTTTTCAATCGAGCCAAAGCGCTTTGGCCGGATATACTGGCCATACGCGCCAAGTCTACGATTGGATCTCTATTTTTTTCAACTAATCTAAACAAGACTAAGTCATTGATCCAAAGAGTAAAAAAGCAGTGTGCTGCCCCACGTTAAACATTCCCCTGAGACTGCAGTGCTCACCACTATATAGAGAATATTGCAATGGTGCACCCCCGCAAGGAAAATGCAATATTATTGGTCTCAGACCAGCAGGTTTTGCTTAGCCGCAGTGATGCAGCGTCATTCGTCACTTACACCCGATATAGTCAAGTTGAGTAGCTGTCCACCACCTGATTAATGAGATCGCTAATCTGCTGACGTGGATAGCCCAGCTGCTCAGACGCGTCCGTTTCGTAGTGTACGGTAGCGCCGGCCCCTGCAAACATAATCACTGATGGCAACATGGGGTGCTCATCCTCTTTTACCGCCAGTTCTTGCGGGTTGCCTGCGGCAGCAAACCACAGCTCCAAATAATGCTTCCAACTCATGTTTTCATCCCCCATCAGATAGGCTTTGCCGGATTCACCCTTCTCCAGCGCAGCGAGCGTAGCGACTGAGATAGAGTGCGCGCTGATATGATTGGTGCCACCCGGTGGCGCAAACACCGGCAGATCACCGAGCTGCCCTTTCGCATAAGCGACCAGTGCCCCTAGATGCGGAATGTCGAGGCCATCGATGTGGCCCAGTACGAAGGGCGCATTCAGACTGCACACGTTAAACGCCGCACCGCTCAATGCGCGCACCGCGGTGTCGGTATGGTGCCGCGAAGTGACATAGGGACAAATGCCGATGCGCTCAGGGGCAACCTGCGGATAAAAGGTGCCAATGTAAACTGCGCGCGCAATCCCAGCATCTCGCGCAGCCGTAAAAAATCGAGGAACGGCGCGGTCATTCACTTCGCTATAAAAAGCCTCGGGACTCACACTCCCGTCCATTGGTAAGGCACGGATATCGGCGGCTGCAGCAAACACAAGCGCATCAAAGCCGCCCAGCTGCTCATTGTCAAAACTATCGTTGACATAGTCACCCTGCATAAAGGGCAATGCCGCTAAAGACGGCGTGGACGGCGCGTTGCGAGCCATGATGGTGGCATCATGCCCCTGTGCCTGTAGATATAGCGCAATATCACCACCGATTAAGCCTGTGCCGCCGACAACTAATACCTTCATGTTTTTCTCACTGATTGTTGATAGATTAAATGCTGATTATCAGCAAAGGTAAGCAGCATGCCACAGTCGTCTTTACCTGCTGCAATTTTCATTTTTTGGAACGTCAATTTGAACCACGTCAGCTGTGCTTTAATCAGTATGCAGTGGTTGATCGCTGCTCCAAACAATATTTACATCGCGTCGGGAATAACGGTAACCATCAGCACTTTTTTCGATACGGTCTTGATAGCGGATCGCCATCTCCAACTTTCTGGCAACCCCGTCTTTTTCATAGAGATGAGAGGCGATGCTATAGGTTTCGCCCTCATAGCACTCACCGTCCCATTGCCCTATTTGATTGCCGACCATGTGCAACGTGGCGGAGAAATTTGCCTCCAAAACCTGCAGTTGCTCAATAAAGGCGTCAGCACCTTGGCACTGCCAATTAGGGCCCTGCTGACTGAAATCGACGCTGATGATGTCACGCATCTCTGCAAACTTTCTATCGTCGGCAATTTGCGCATAGCGCAGCGCCAGTTGTTTCTCTGGAGGATTATTCATCAATATCATAACCTTGTAATACTTCGTTATATTTAGCGTTCAGCAGCATATTAATCGTCGACAGTGCCTGATTCAACTGCGGTTGTCCGACAATCGCCGCATAGTCTTCCCAAACATCGCGGGTCGTAGCGTCAAGCAGCGTAAGTAACGCCTCACCACTGGCGGTTAACGTAATCATCTTAGACCGCAGATCCTCTTTGGAGTTTATCCGAGACAGATAGCCCAGCTGCTCAAGTTGCCCAATAGCGGTCGCCATCGACTGAGGCCGCACTTCACAAAAGTCCGCAATATCCACCATTCGACAGGAACCCTGCTCAGCCACATACGATACAATCATCCCGTGTAACTCGCGAATCGCAACCTGATGTTGCTCCAACTTGACCCGCAAACGCTGCTTAAAATCGTGTTTGAGATGAATGATCAGTTGGCCAGTACGATTAACTTGGGCTTGACTCATACTCGGGCTATATACCCAATTTGACTGATATTCAGTTTAACTGTATAAAATTCGAGAAGTCAATGATTAGCCACTGTTCATGAGGACGTGGTCGGTATCTAAGGAGAGTGATGGTGGCGAATCTTGCAGGACGGCATGCCTTCATTACTGGGGGCTCGGGCGGCATAGGCGCGGCAACCGCACGACAATTTTTAATTGATGGCGGCTCGGTGAGTTTGGTCGCACGAGGAATGCCAGCATTGCAGCGCGTAGCCGAAACGCTCTACAGCGAGCTGGGCCGGGATGCGCGTATTCAATTGCTGGCAGCTGACGCGCTTGACGCAGTGGAGGTCAACCAGGCCTTGCAGGCCAGTCATGCCTTCGCCGAGCGCTTAGATATCTGTGTTGCGACGGTGGGTGGTGGTGCCATAAAGCCCCTGCTGATGCACGACGAAAACAGTTTTATGGACGAGATAAAGCTGAATTTGCAAAGCACTTTTTTAGTCTTAAAGTACGCCACTCCCCTTATGCGAGAGTCCGGCGGCTCGATTGTCTGTGTCTCTTCGGATGCGGCTAAGTTGGTGTTTCCGTGGTTGCCAGCCTATACCGCGGCAAAGTCAGGCCTAGAGGGCTTGGTGAGGGCTGCGGCGGAGGAACTATCTCCCTTTAAGATTCGAGTGAACGCAGTGCGCCCCGGCCTCACTCGGACCGAAGCGACACAAGCTTTGTTTGACGATCCGGATATTTATCAGCGTTTTGCCGCCGAAAAACCATTAGGACGACTTGGCGAACCTAGCGATATTGCGCACGGTATTCGTTATTTAGCGGGGCCAGAGTCGAGCTGGGTAACCGGGCAAAGTTTTGCCATTGAGGGCGGCAATGAGTTGCGCAAGGCCGCCGATATGAGTGCGATGGTCGAACAGATTTATGGTGCCGAAGCCTTTGCCAGCGTGAAGCGCGGTGACTTGCCTTTTGGTTAGTGGCCGCGACATTGACGGTTCTAAAGAGGCTACTTCCAGTCAAAACGGCGGCGACGTTTGTCGCAGTCCGTTTCTATTTCTATTTCTATTTCTTAAAAGTTCATAACCACAGCGGCGGTCACAGTCGTCGTATCGTACTGCGTATGTAAATCCTCCAAATCTGTTGTGGCCGTAATCATCTGACCAACGCCAATGTCTCCCCTGATATTTTCAGTGACATTAAATCGAGCACCAAAGCCAACCTGTAACGCGTATGTCGTGGAGCTGTCATCGAGTGGGGTTACAGGGTCATCGTCTTCAGACACCTTTAAATAGATAACACCTGGCCCAGCCATAATGTAAGGACGTATAGATTTTCCTGCGCGAAAATCATAGGCAACATTTATGAATAGCGCTGTGCCCTGAAGAATATTTCCATCTCCTGTTGACTTTTTACCGTTATCCGGATCATTAATCCCGTGAACATTGTTCTGTCTAAACGAAAGTTCAACTTCTGCGCGATATGCGTTTTCGTACTCACGGCCTAATGTCAAATTTACGAGATAGCCGGGCTCGGACCCACCCTCTAGCTCATCAGAATTGTGCGTTTGGTTCCAAAAGCTTGCTCCGCCACCAAAGGAAATATAATCCTCAGCCGCTGCCGGTAATGTAATACAACATAACGCTGGAACAAGAATCAGTAATTTCAAACCGTTCATAGTGCATTTCCGTATTTTTTGACGTTGTTAACGTCCTAAATCGAGTGGCACTCGCTGATATTAAACCCGCGATATTTACCACGTGAAAGTTTTTTGCTGGCAAGACAGGGACTAATCAGAGGACTGCAAAGAAGCGAAATGCCTTGCCACCAGCAATGGTTTAGCACGAAGTAACTACCAGTCTTCAGATTTTACACCGAGTAACTGCTGCCTAGCTTTGCTGGGTACTCATGGCGATCGTAACACCTTTGTCCAGTTAGAACCGCGTTATACCGCACTTTAGTTTTGTGATCCTGTCGCTGATCTATCCCAGCACGGCTCTATTTATCATCATCGCGCCGGACATTGGCTAGATAGCACCATTGACTTGACAGTCATTAACAGAAAGTTTCGTTTTGCTTATGCCCTTACTATGCTTGCGGCTGAGCAACCATTCAAACAGTAGTCACGGTTTTAATGGCGCAAATACTGCGCGTTACAAAAAAAACTAGTATATTCACCTGCGTGTCAGAGCTTTCACCGACTAAAATTTCCCTTGGGTGTTCTGAGTTTCGCAACCTGCCAAAAAACTGGAGATGTATTTATGCTCAAGAAAACGGTGACAACGCTGTCATTAGCGGCTCTGGCCGGAGGGGTCATTGCTCCAATGGCTGCAGTAGCGCAGGGCGGTGCACCGAAACTTGCGCTTGAAGAAGTCATTGTTACTGCACGAAAGCGAGCAGAGTCAATGCAGTTAGTGCCGGTGGCCGTGACAGCCATAACGGCCACAGAATTAGAACAATCTAGCATTCGCAATTTGCAGGATATCCAAGGTTTTGTTCCCAACCTTCTTATTGATAGGGTTCCTGGCCTCCAGTCAGGTGCTTCAATTGCCATACGGGGCGTTAGCTACCAGGAAGTAGACAAGAGCCTCGACCCTGGTATCGGCGTCCTTCTGGACGGTGTCTATCTGGGCACGAACAGCGGGCAGATACTGGAAAATTTTGACCTCGAACGAATCGAAGTTCTGCGCGGACCGCAGGGCACTCTCTTTGGAAAAAACACCATAGGTGGTGCACTTAGTATTATTCGCACGGCCCCCACCAAAGAATTCGGAGGGAAAGTCCAGGGTACGCTTGGGGAGCACGGTCGGCAGGATATTCGCGGTCTTTTAAACTTACCGCTGACGGATAAAGGCGGCATAAAACTCTTTGTCTCCAAACTGGAAAGCGATGGCTACATCAGGAATACGACCTACAATAAAGACCAAGGTGGCCAGAACCTAGAAGATTATGGCGCGACCATAGCGTACCAGTTTACTGACACCTTTGACCTGCTATTTACAGCCCAACGCACCGTCGACAAATCGGAGGTGGGTGCTTGGGCAGACGTCAACAAAAAAGATTTCGTTGCATTCGAAGATGCTGCGTGTCTGCTAACTGGCCCGAGCTTTTATGGCTGTTTCGTCTCTGATACCGGTAGCGATGAGGACCACAGTTCCACTAATGCGCCTAATAACGGCGATACGACTAACGACTTTTATAACCTAACGATGAACTATGATGTCAACGACTGGATCGTCACATCGATCACCGGCTATATCGATCGTGATGAAGACGCACGCTTAGAATACGATGGCAACAGCCTAGAATTTCTGTATGTCGATACCGACCAGAGTTACTCACAATTCAGCCAGGAGTTGCGTACCACGGGGAATATTGGTGACGTGGTGCTCACCACCGGTATCTACTATTGGTATTCTGAATATGATTCTGAGCAGATCAGCTACGATATGTGGAAGTGGCTACCGGGGCCGTTTCCGACCAACACCTTTGGTGGCGGATGGCCTGCGGGCACCACACAAGTCATTTCACAACATGGGGAAAACAAATCCTACGCTGCGTTCGCCAGCGCAGATTGGTCACTGACCGATAAGCTTACGCTTAATCTGGCTGCGCGCTACACCTATGACGAAAGGACTCTAGAGCCGGTGGGTTCGCAATGGCTTTCACAGGACAGCATTCCACTCACCCCTGCCGGCGACTCCGTCAAAGTGAACGCAGACTGGGATGACGTCTCCCCTCGTATCGGTGCGCAGTACGACTTTACCGGTGAGCTTATGGCCTATGTCTCATACTCCGAAGGATTCAAGGGCGGCGGTTTTTTTGGCCGCATCACATCCGTAGATAATGTTACCCAATACAATCCTGAGACGGTAGAAACCTATGAAGCGGGTATAAAAAGTGATTGGTGGAATCAACGCCTGCGGCTTAATGGCGCAGTATTTAGCAGCGAGTATAACGACAAACAGGAAGATATTATTGTCACCGACCCAAGTGGCCTGGTAGACACGGTGGTGCTCAATGCTGCCACTGCTACCATGAAAGGGCTTGAACTAGAGCTGACAGCTCTGCTAGCCGAGGGTCTGACCTTGGTTGCGCAAGGTGGTTATCTCGATGCGAGTTACGATAAATTTCAGATTCAAGGTATTCCAGGAGTTCCTGATGATGCTTCTAAGCTGAAAATGCGCAACACACCCAAGTATACCTTTGGCGCTGGGTTGAACTATGTGCAGCCTGTGTTTGGCGACAGCGAGATGTCTTACAACGTCAATTATGCTTGGCGCGATAGCTACGTCACGGTTTTCAACAACGATCCGCTGGGGGATGTTGATGCCATGGGGTTGTGGAACGCGAATATCGATTTCCGCTTTCAGGAAATGCTAACCGTCTCGATTTACGGCCGCAATCTCGGGGATGAACGCTATTTTCGAGCGGTACTGATTCCTCCACTATCATCCTTTGCGCAGTGGAACGAACCCCGCAACTACGGCGTGACAGTGACCTATGCCTTCTAAAAAAACCCGGGCACGAGACGGGCCTATCGCTTCAGCAGTTCAAGAACAACGACGCTAAATTTCTTTCGTCAGATCGAGTGGCCTCCTCTACCCAGGCAAAAAGTTGAGCTTGAACTCTGCGAACACAAGAATTATTCTTATCCAGCCGTCCCCGAGAGGCAGTCTAAAAATAATGAGAGCAAGGCGAAGAAGAGCGGTAACGTTAAATACGTCTTTAACAAAATTATATCGTTTTACAATGAACGCCATTTAATACGCAGATTTTTTGTAGACGTTTGCAGTAGCCCAATATTAATACATTGAATTCAGGACATGCCCGCTCGGTGTCTTTAGCATAAAGGATCTTGGAGGAAGTATGGAACAAGTGGTCGTAGTAACAGGCGCAGCAGACGGGTTGGGTAAAGCTTTCGCTAGCCGCTTCGCGGCGGAAGGTTATCAAGTGGTTGCCGCGGACATTAACGATGAGGCCGGCGAGGCTTTAAGGGTCGCACTCGAAGCAGAGGGCGGCAAAGTTGTTTACCGACACTGTGATGTCACGCAAAAGGAACAGGTTTTAGCACTGCTAAACGGTGCTATAGAGCAGTTCGGAGCGGTTCAGGTTCTGATCAACAATGCGGTTCCACCCGGCACATTGACTCCGATTGAAGAGAAATCCGACGAAGAATTTCAACGCCAGCTTGACGGTGGACTATTCGCCGCGCGGTGGGCCATGAATGCAGTATTTGACTCAATGAAGGAGCAGCGCTTCGGACGCATTATCAACCTGTGTTCGCTAAATGGCGTGAACGCACACCCGCAAACGTCAGACTACAATGTCGCCAAGGAAGCCCTACGCTGCCTCACCCGCAGTGCAGCAAGAGAGTGGGCACCATACGGCATTACCGTGAACGCTATTTGTCCCGGTGCTGTTACTGCATCCTTCCTAGCCATGCAAGAAATTGCACCAGAAATGGCTACGCGGGTCAACAAGCAAGTGCCGATGGGCTACATGGGAGATCCCTACGAAGACATATCCGGGGTGGCGTTATTTCTCGCCGGCAAGGACGCGCGCTATATGACCGGCAATACCCTCTATGCCGATGGGGGCGGTCACATCAATGGTATTAACTGGGCATCGCTGTTTGAGTAAGACGGAGCAACTCACCCACCCTAATGCCATTCAATTAACAGTTCGCCCTGCTCCGCTGCTGCTCTTGCAAGTTGCTGAGCTCGCTCCCCAAATTTCTGCTCAATCTGCTCACGGCGAATTTTAAGCGTCGGCGTCAGCATGCCATTATCGATAGACCAGGCCTCAAGCGAAATTATTACAGCTCCGATACGGGCATGCTTGTCTGCGGTCTCGTTGACCAGCCGCGCGTGTTCTTGCAGCGCCGCCGCGAGTTGCTCGTGCCCTTCCTGCTGGGCAAGGGCGCTGAGCACACACACCATGACAGTCTTGGAATAGCCGCGCCCCAGCAGACACAGCTGTTCCGTATGCGGATGCTTGGCAAATTCGTTCTCTATCGGTGTAGGTGCGACAAACTTACCCTGTATGGTTTTGAAGTAATCCTTCATGCGACCGGTTAAGAAAATAAATCCTTCCTCATCAATCCGGGCTTTGTCGCCAGTGTAGATCCAGCCGTCGCGAAAGGTTTCCGCCGTTTTCTCGGGGTCCTTGTAATATCCTGTGGCAAGCCCTGATGCCCTTGCCAGCAACTCCCCCTCTTCGCTGATCCGCACCTCCACATTACCCACTACTTGACCTATGGAGCCGATCTTGCGGTGCTCGTGGGTGTTAGCCGAGAGACCCATAGCCTCTGTCTGACCGAAGCCCTCCATCAAATCCAGACCGAACTGACCATACCATTCAATGAGTGCCGGTGGGGTCGGCGCCGCCGCGGTGAGCAGGTATAGCACATCGTCAAGTCCCAGCATGTCGCGAATCTGTTTGCCCGACCCCTCTGGATCACGCGCTAGTGCATCGGTCACCCCTTGCTGTGAGCCGAAATGACCGGTGATCACCTGCTGTAATTGTTCCCATACGCGTGGCGGTCCAAACATGATGTGGGGCCGACAAGCGGGCAGATCGCGCAGCAACGTCAGCATGTTCTCGTTGAAATACACCACACCGCCATTAATCAGCGACGCGTACTCCACAATCTGCCGCTCAGCAATATGTGCAAGAGGCAGATAGGAAAAATAGCGGCCGCGAGGCGGCGTCGCAAATGACTCCATGAAACGGTTAACCGGTATCTCATTTGAGGCGTGCGTTTGCATAACACCCTTGGGAACACCCGTGGTGCCCGAGGTAAATACAATAGAAACGAGATCACTGGGCTGACATTTATACGAGGGACACTGCCCCGCATGCGCAGCAATCAGGTCGTCCCAGCACAGGTGTGGCTCGTCGAGTGTTACTCCAGGCAAAGTCACTAGGACAATACCCTCAGGCAAAACGGTCCTTACCGCTTCCCAGTTTTCAGTTTCACCGACAAATAGCAACTTCATTTCAGTAAAACTCATAACGTACTCGGCGGTATCGCGCGGCAGTGTGATAAACATGGGAATCGTTACATTGCCCGCAGCAATCGTACCGAGGTCGGCCATGAACCAGTGCGCTCGGTTACGAGATAGCAAGCCCACATTTATCTCGGGGCCACCCAAGAAATTCTCCTGCCATGCTGCCATAGCAGCGACCTCGGTCTGAACCTCCGACCAGGTCCACTCCGTCAAGTTCTCACCGTGGGGCTCCCGCAGCCAAACATCGTTAGGGGACTGGGTCGCCCAGTGATCAAGATACTCGATTAATGTTGGATACATTGAGTGTTCTCCTATTGATTATTAGGGCTCCAGCTGTTGAGCAAGAGACTTAGCTATACTACTTGCCTAATATTGTCGGGTAAATCTGCTGGCAAGAAAATTTTCTTCATCTCGATGGCCTCTGCGCGGGAATTCATGCTCCGTTGCAATGATCATTTATTGAGCGGCCTTATCAGGAACTCACCCAGCAGTTTGAAATGCGAGCGATCATGACGTTCACCCTTTTCAAAAGACATCCGGTCTACAGCAATCGCGTTGACCGACATATAGGTAAAGTCCTTAATGTCATTAAAACGCTTCCTACCTATTTTGACCTTTATATCACCAAAGATGGCTAGCCAGATGTCGCGTAGCGTTTCCTTCATTACAGAAAAATTGCCCATAGGCACCTGCTGCGTCTTGTTACGAAAAATGACTATGGACGCCCGATACAACTCATCCTCCGTCTGCTCGCGCGCCTGCTCGAGAAAGGCATCCACTCGTTTCGATAAGCTCATACTATCGAGGCTTATCCGCTGAGTGCGTGCCTTGAACTCCATGGCACCGAGCTCTGTTACACCGTGTGAAATGTTCTCCTTATCACCAAAATCATGCTGGATGGCGCCCCAGGTGACCCCTGCAGCTTCGGCTATTCCTTTCATTGTAGCGGCCTTATAGCCCGGCTCTACAATGCATTTGGCGGCACCGCGAATGATTTTGTCCTGCGTTTCGGTGCTGCGCTCTTCCTGAGTTCTGCGTGTACGCACTTTTGTATTGTTACTTGCTGGCACAATTCTCTCATTGCGTGACCGAATATACAGTGACACCTGCTTATCTTCTGAAAAAAATATTTGGCTACAACAACGATTTTTAAAAATTGATATTTTAACTCAAGTCCATAGCGTGTTCTGAGCAAGAAAATCACAAACGTGACTTTAAGACGACCGCGAACCCTACTCAAAGCACATCGCGACTACGCGAATTGTAGACACCATGCTGGCTACTTGATTGAACCGTCAGCTTACCGAACTATTAGAAGATACCGCATGCCCTGTAAGAAAACACTTTTCCTTTGCCTTTTCGTCATCGCCGCCGCCCTAACGACGGGCCGCTCCGGACAGGACTAACCCAGTGGCCGCTGCGACGCCGGCTGTGCACAGACGCCCCGAAAATTTCCATGTGGATCCAGTAGCGCATCCTCAATACATACAGAAAATAATCTGGACGTCGCCGATTCGGCGCACACCCGAGTCAGCAACGGTTGACTCATCAAAATTTCGGAGACAGTTTGCAAGACGGGCATCTGCACTCACTCGAACGAAGTGAACTGCCCCCGCAGCAACCCTAAGGTTAGACCTGTAATGGTCTAATCAAGTACCTTTTTCAATGCGACAACCATAGTCTTGGCCACCTCTTTATCGGTGGTATAACCCACGGGGCTGATACGCTGGGCAATATCGCCGTAGCGATCTACGAGTTTGCGCGCCACCTCATCGGGCGCACCACAGATAGCGAAAGTATCCACAACTTCATCGGTGACCAGTGCGGACATTCCCGCCCAATCGCCCTCCTTCGACAGTCGGTTAAGCTTAGGCTGTAATTCGCCCAAACCCTCCGCATCCAGCGCTGGACGGTAAGCCGGCGTGGAACCGTAAAAGCCGATCATATGCCGCGCCATTGCTCTCGATTGTTCCAACTGCTCTTGAGTTTCGCCAATCGCCGTGAGGCACTGTACCGACACATCGAAGCTATCGCGCGGACGACCGGCGATATCGAGGCCTTTCTGCAGTGCGGGCATTGAATACTCCAGCAGAAACTTGCGAGTGTTGAGCGGGTGTACAAGGAAGCCATCGCCGACCTCGCCACAAACCTGCACCATTCTCTCGCCAAAACCGGCTACATAAATTTTGGGTATACCACACGGGTTGGGGCCCGGATTAAAGTTTTGGTTCATGATCGTATGTGTATAGAAATCACCGCGAAAATTCAGTTTGCTGTTACCTTCCCAGCAGTCCCAAATCGCACGAATCGCCTGCACCATTTCGCGCATACGCGAGGCCGGCTTCGACCACGTCATACTAAAACGCTTTTCGATGTGAGGCCTTATCTGCGTGCCCAAACCGAGTATAAAACGGCCATCGCTGAGCAGGTTCATATCGTAGCCGAGGTTGGCCAGAGTCATTGGGTTGCGTGAAAAAGCCACAGCAATGGCGGTAATCAACTCAGTGCGCTCAGTGCCTTGGGCTGCCATCGCTAGCGGGAGGAAGGGATCGTGTGGCCCTTCGAACGTATAGAGCCCATCGAAACCGGCTTGTTCAAACTCCCTGCCTTGCTGTATAGCATCAACTGGATTGTTGACCAACATTGAAGCATCAATTTTCATCGCGTAGATTCCCTGTAAAACTCAATTTTCTAGAGCGCTATGGTTTAAATTTGAGGGCCAACGGTGATCATATTGCGCGCAGATAGCGTAACTCAACATTTATTACATGTATAATGTTTATGCTACAGTAGAGACAGTGCGTTGCTGACGACCCGATCATACAAGCGATTTCTGTGACTGCCCTGTGCAGCAGAAAACGAATAATAATCTGATGAACGGTAAACCAAGGCGATGAGCATCTGAAACGAAATGAGAGCATTATAAAAACATACCAATTGCGCAGGCCGCAAATGTGCGATTGAACTCACTTAGGAGTAATGGCATGAAGATAAATCCGAACAATACATGGCGAATTGTGCAGGAACGCGTGGAGCAGGAATCTGATCCTAAGGTGCGCCGCAATCTAGAGTTGGTGCTGAAACATATGAAGTGTGAAGCGCAGGGTGATATTGAGGGAGTGGTCGGCACACTTTGCGACGACCCTAAATATATTGCGCACGATGTGCCGGGCGAAGACACGATGAATCCGTCAGGTAGCAGGGATGCAGTTCGCGCATTCTATGACATGAGCATTGTCCAGACGGGTGCGCATCAGCTAGAGCTGAGTTGTGATCGAGTGATAGCAGACCACGAAGCGGTAGTGACCGAAGGCATAATGCGTATGGCTTATCCGGGCCGAACGCTTTCTACGATGGGCATTGAGGTAGATGACCCTGACGCCTACTACGTCTATCAGACCCGCATGAGTGTTGTGTGGCCAGTCGATGCAAAATCAGGAATGCTAAAGGGTGAAGAGACCTACACTGGCACAGACGGTTTCGCCGGGATTGCGGATCGCAAAATCAACCAAGAAGATATAGTCCCTTTAGCGATCTGAGAGCCAGGAAAAGTCAACCTCCTGGCATTGCGCCGCTTCGGCGGCTCACATCGCGAGTAGAAATCTGTTTCTGTCTAGATTCTCGCAACTCTTAACTCATTGTTTTTGAGCAGAAAAATTGGTGCGCCTGAGAGGATTCGAACCTCTGACCGCCTGGTTCGTAGCCAAGTACTCTATCCAGCTGAGCTACAGGCGCGGGAGAATCAATACTATAGGGAGCACGTGTTTATGAGTCAAGGACTTATGGGCTGCTAGCGGGCGTCTGCCGTGCTAATGCGGACATTAACCGCCGCCAGCGTCGGACATCTCTGCTGGCGAGTGAGCCACACTTTAACCGCGCCGCTTAGGCATCCGCCATGCGTCCCAGCGTGGCATCACCCATAATAGTGGTGCGATGAATCACGCGCTCCACGCCGGGTTTTGTGCCAGTAGCACAGTGCATCGCACGCCAATTATCCCACAACACCATGTCGCCCGGCTGCCATTGATGAAAATAGTGGAACTCAGGCTTGCGCGTGTGGTCAACCAACCGCTGCAACAGGTCAACCGCCTCATCATTAGACAATCCTGCGCGATGCGGTGCCACGATACGCTCTAGAAACTGTTCACAGATTTCCAAAATTTTGCGGCCAGTGATGGGATGAGTGACTACTGCCGGGTAAACAACTTCGGGGAAATTCGGGTAGTTCAGATCAGACGGTTTTTTGGGGCTATAAGGCCCCGGCTCGTAGCCTCGCAGATCAACATAACGCATATGCCGGCGCTGCATACTGAAGGCGTATGTAACGTCTATATTCTCAATTAACTGCCGCGTTTCCTCATCCAGTGCATCGTAGGCTTTTGCAAGATCACCGAAACCCGTCAGGCCATCTTCACTCGGGCAAATCACGCCACGCAGCAACGCGCCACGATTGGGCTTGCCGGTATAGTGCAGGTCCATATGCCAGTCGAGCTTTCCTACTTTATTCTGCCCGTTGTAATTTGCCGTCATAAACTTTTCTTTGTCGGGCTCATTAACAAGCATAAACAGCTCCGGATATTCCTGAGATCGGGTCGCGGCCAAAGGGTGCAGTGCCAAATCACCGAACGCACGGCTAAAGGCAATCTGGTTTTCGGGACTCACGTTCTGGCCACGAAACAGCACAATGGCGTGCTCATTCCACAACGACACAAGTTCGGCAGCCACGGCATCGTCCACAGGCTGAGTAATGTCAAAGCCGCTGACTTCTACTCCGACATTTTCAAGAGCTGTTACTGTTAGTCTCATAAAACCTACCTCAACTAGTTTGTAATGTTCGGATCCTCGCGCAGCTCTCGGCGCGCCATTGCTTCCCATAAAAACGGGAAACCATGTACGTCCGGCAACGCGATCTCAGCAACCTGTTCTTCGGTTAGTGGCACACCGCCGCCGACCTGCTCCAATTCATATGCACGCTGGCTTCGCCATTCCAGAGTGACGACCCGAAGGTGAGCCTGACGCAAATCTTTTCCGACCACTAGAGAACCGTGATTTGCCAGCAGAGCCCACTTAGCGTCGCCTAGCGCTTTCGCGGCAGCCAGGGATTTATCTTGATCCTCAAACGTGCCGTCATACTCATTATAAAGCGGCAGAGGACCGTCTACATAAGCACCTGCCTGATCATAAACCGGTGGTACACGATGCATATTGGCCCAAAGACCGCTCCAGCGAGCGTGATTGTGGATAATCACATTTACATCCGGGCGTAGTTTATGCAGTTGGACATGCAGTCCCAAGGCTGGTGTAGCGTTCCACTCCCCCGCAATGATGGCGCCCGATTCATCCAGCGTTAGAATATCGCTCGCGGTCACCTCATCCCAAGCGAGTTCCCATGGGTTGGTCAACATCGTGCCGTTATCAAGGCGGTAGGTAATATGGCCCGCAATATGCTCATTCCAGCCTTCCTTGAACAGCATACGACACATCAACGCGACCTGGGCCTCCTCGCTTAACTCAGGCAATAGCGGCTTGCGACCCGGGTTAGGTGCAAAGTGTTTGATCATCTGAGCGTCGATTCCAGGAATTATTTGCATGTCAAACCTCGCGTCACAAATGTGTTATCTGGCTCCGCCTCGCATCGGTGCTTCAGCCATAGTGGGTCTACACTAGTTCATGGTTGATCAAACGGCAATTGCCCTTGCCTGCGCCGCAACCAATTGAGTCCTCTTAGCACGCCCGGCCGCATTATCAGCCAACGTTCCAGATGATATTTACCGGGAAAGTTCATCAGCAGCAGCCCGATCAACAGTGTCACAATTCCTTGCCCCGGTGTCACTAGCATAATCAAACCGAGAATGACGAGCACAAGACCCAAGACATTTTTTAACATCGAGATGATCAATGAAAGTACCGGCGCATCAAAAGATGTCCGCCAGACCACGCGCTCTGTGCGCGCGAAGTAATCTTTTGGTAATCGTGTGACCACCCAAGGCACACCAAAAACCGTCGCTATCAGTGCGAGCAGCGAAAGACCGCTAGCCCACAACAGCGGCTGCTGCCAATTTGATAGAAATTCCATTCTTCCATCCTAACAGTCAAAACTTCAGATACGTTTGAATTGTTTTATACCAATCTCACTTGTCTGAGAAAAAAAAGCTTATTAAAACACTATCAGACGGCAGTCTGTCCTGTTTGTCTTGGCTCCTTTGGACCGCCATGAGATCATATTGTCCACAATGATGATAACCGCAACAACTCGTGTATCTTCCCACTGTCGATTTGTCGTGCTGCTGGATTGCCATGTCACCGTCTCGCGGGTTTCCGTGCCGACAAGTACCCGCCAAATTGCCGTGGCCACTCATTCTGACTTGGTGAATCTGACGTTAACGGGCACATCCACGGACTGTTCAAAAAATACTGGGGAAGCGTTGTTTGACGCCACATGGAGGCTAGCGCTCGCATGGCACTGAAACTTTCTGTTCTAGATCAGTCACTGGCCCGCGCGCCGGATCAGGCCGCTACCGCGCTGCAGGAGACCCTACAGATGGCCAAATGGTGCGAGGACCTAGGCTACGCACGCTTCTGGGTTTCGGAGCACCATGCCTTCCCCTCTGTGGCTGGCAGTGCACCGGAAGTATTATTAGCCGCAGTGGGCGCAGCCACTCGCACTATCCGCATTGGCTCCGGCGGCATCATGCTGCCGCATTATAGTGCCTATAAAGTGGCGGAGGTGTTCTCCCTGTTGGCAAACCTCTACCCCGGACGAGTCGATCTTGGTATCGGTCGGGCGCCGGGAGCAGACATGGCCACCGCTGTCGCATTAGCCACCGATGGACACCCAAAATTCGACGCATTTCCGCAGTTAACAGCAAAACTGAGTGAGTACCTGTGGTCCGCAACAGCCAGTCCAATGGTCAGCCCCCGTCCTCCCGAAGATATACCACTATGGATGCTTGGTTCCAGCCCCGACAGCGCAATATTAGCTGCCCAGCGGGGTCTGCCATACAACCTTGCTCTGTTTATCAATCCACAGGCAGATTCGAGACTGATTGGTCTGTATAAAACACATTTTCAGCCCAGTAAGCAGCGCGAGCATCCCTGCGCCATTCTGACGCTAAGTGTGTTTTGTGCTGACACGGAAAGACAGGCCAATGCTCTGCAGCTGACCTATGATCTCAATCTGTTTCGTTTTTTCACCGGTCAGTCCAATGGCCGATCAATGACACCGCAGGAGGCTATGGAATACTCCTTAGGCGCGCAAGAAAAAGCGTTTATTGCCAGTCGGCAAAACAGTAGAGCTTCCGGGACACCGCAACAGGTTAAGAAGAAGATAGAGCAGATCGCTGCGCTACATGACGCAGATGAGGTTATGGCCGTCACAAACATTTATCACTTGGAAGACCGTAAACGCTCATTTCAATTGCTGCGAGAGGCGTTCGGCTAACCGCAGCGCTGGGCGTCAGTACGATCGAGGTTTAATACCGTTGAGACGATTAAACCGACGCGGCCAAGGATTGATAGAATAAAGCCCCAGCAGAGGGCTTTATTGCCATTCCAATCTAAACCTACATAGCGTTTTTAGCGCTATCGCCAGCGTCAGTCGCCGCATCTTTGGCACTGTGGGCTGCGTGATCAACCATATCACCTGCGCTATCGGCTGCTGCTTCGATATTATCACCGGCACGGTCAGCCATATCGCCAGCAGAATCCATCGCATTGCTAGTCGATTTTGCTGCATCAGAGGCCATAGCATGTGTCTCCTTAGAGGCATCACTCGCCATATCACCAGCGCTATCGGCGGCAGAACTCGCTGCGTCACCCGTCTTTTTAGCGGATTCACTCACCGTATCACTAATGCTTGAGGCACTGTCCTGCATGGTCTGTTTAGACTCTTCCATTTTTTCTTTACTGCAACCAGTGATAACGAACGTTACAGCGACAACCGAGAGAAAACCGAGCAATTTTTTATTCAACATAACATTCTCCAAAGGACTTATTAACCTAGACTAGGACAAACGTGGAGCATTCTCAAAACCTGAGATAACCGCCACGTGTTGTAATATAGCACCACCCCTGCGATGCGTCACCCAGCGTTGTGATACACGTTCTGGACATCCTCTAAATATTCGAGCATGTCGACTAAATTATCGAATACAACCTGCTCGTCTTCGCCCAGCGATACGCTAGCTTGCGGGACAAACTGAATTTCATCCACTTCAAAATCGACCCCATCAAAGGCGTCTAGTAATGCTTGCTTAGCCTTGTAGTATTCGGTTTGTGGCGCAAATACCGTTACCTTGCCGCCTTCGCTCTCAATATCAGACACATCCACGTCCGCCGTCATCAGGGCCTCTAGCGCTGCCTCTTCATCGCCGCCTTGAAATACTAGGATGGCACTATGATCAAACAAGTGACTGACGCTACCCGGGGAACCCAGTTTACATTTCGCTTTGGTAAAGCATTGGCGCACGTCGCCGAACGTGCGATTAGGGTTGTCTGTCAGGCAATCGACAATCACCATGATGCCACCCGGGCCGAAGCCTTCATAACGCGCCGTGGCAAAATCCTCACCGCCCACGCCACGGGCTTTATCTAGAGCTTTTTCAATGACATGGGCGGGAACCTGGTTCCGTTTGGCCCGTTCGATCAGGCCGCGCAGTGACAGATTGCCTTCGGGATCGACCCCACCCGACTTGGCAGAAACATAGAGTTCACGAGCATGCCGGCTGTAAATTCGCGCCTTCATGTCAGAGGTTTTAGCCATCGAGTCTTTGCGATTCTGATAGGCCCTGCCCATAGCGATACTCCGTAATTTTAATAGTCAAACCTGCGAGCTCAGGCGAGTAATATAATCGCTGCCGCCGGCGGCATCCAGAGCAGACCCTGGGACTTTTTCACTCCCGCAATGGGCCAGTGCGATCGAGCCGATCCGCACGTGTTGCGATAAAACAGCAAACAACAATGCCATAACGCCCATAATGACACTTAGTGCAGCTGATTGGGAGAGCGTATGAGGGGAAAAGTCATCGCGTCGCGACGGCCTATTGAAGTTGCCCCTAAACACGATTACATTTACAGCGCTGAACATTGTCAAATGACCTCGTTCACTGCTTACCATGCGCCTTGTCATAATGCCGGCTGCAGACGTGGTCCCTCCATCTGCTGGGCGAGACTAACAGGCGCAGACACGCTACACTTGTTATCTATTAGCGTGGGCTCATAGCCCATAAATGGAGCACTGAGAGTGTTGTTGAGCATCACACAAACCTGCCAGCTCTTCTTGCCGTGCGCATTTGTCAACGCACTCCCTCGCCATGCCTTCTACTGCGTTTCACCAAAACTCACTGTCGCTATCGTTTATTCATCCTATACGCAGGTGACATTTGGCGCGCACAAACAAACTCATACCGCGCATCCGGGGAGTGTCTAACGAAGCCCATGGCACCCCAATCAGGAAAAAATGAACGTATCATCGACACGTCCGCAGACGGGGCGTCGCGTGCGCAATGCCCTGATCAGAAAGAACACCGCGCACCCGTGCGAGACGACAAACAGCAGCCGGCATCGTTACCGGAGAAAAACTGCGTCATATTGCGACACAATTCCTTGCGAAATGTGAAGGAAATACATGCCAAGACTAGCTGTTTTTCCTATGCTCACAAGGACGTAGTCTTAGCTATTCACTGTATGGCCGAGCAGGGCCAACTGGCACAGGATTACTCACTATGATGGGAGCTCTGAGTCGTTTTACGGGCTTGGCTGCACTGTGCATGCCCGCGCTGACATCTGCACAGATCAATAGGCCAAAAGGGGTGACTCCAGTCAGCCAGACTATCTATGACCTGCACATCATGGGCATCTGGATTGTTGTCGGAATTATGGCCGTTGTCTATGGCATGATTATTTATAGCTTAATTCGTCACCGTAAATCGAAGGGGGCGATTGCCTCCACCTTCCGTCATAGTATGGTGCCCGAACTATTCTGGACCGTAATTCCTCTGGTCATTATCACAATAATTGCCGCTCCATCCATCAGTGCCCTCATCGAGATGCACGACTAGGACGCTGCCAACGTTCCGGCGAAAAGACAGCCCGCCCATAAAACCCAAATCACGAGACCCTTGAGCCCGCGCATCCTCCCATCGTTTAGTGGGTCTCGTCCGGGTACCACGTGTTACTTTTTGCCTATTGGCTGTCAAGAAATGGCCTGCACCGACGCCCAATTACGTTAACTTTTGCTAGTTTCATCGGCCTCTCGGGTCATTTATCCGGCGCAGCAACTGTTATAATGTGAAATGCGAGCAACAAGAATATTTTTCTAGCAAACTATACGAGGAAAACTATGCAAACTGATTTTTGTAAGCAGTTGGGTATTGAAGCTCCCATTTTCGCTTTTACCCACTGTCGGGACGTCGTTGTGGCGGTCAGTAAGGCTGGCGGCATAGGCGTATTAGGCGCTGTAGGCTTCTCACCCGCCAAACTAAAAGAAGAGCTGGATTGGATTGATGAACATATCGGTGACCATATATATGGAGTCGATACAGCCATTCCACAGAAATATGAGGGCATGGACCTGAGCAGCCCAGAAGAACTGGTTGAGATGCTCCAAGCCGCAATTCCTCAGCAGCACCGTGAGTTTTCTGAGAAATTACTGGCTGATGCTGGTGTTCCGGAGTGGCCTGAAAAGGATGATGAAGTCAGCCTCAGTTTCTCTGCCGTTCAGGCCCAGGCACTCGTCGATGAAGCGCTGACACGACCCAAATGCCGCATGATCGTTAATGCCCTGGGCACGCCGCCCGCTGAAATCGTCACCCAGGTTCATGATTCTGGCCGCCTGATCGGCGCACTCGCTGGACGTCTTAAGCACGGTATCGCTCATAAAAACGCAGGGTTAGATTTTGTGATCTGTCAGGGCTCTGAAGGTGGCGGCCACGCAGGCGAAGTCACTTCCGTTATTCTATGGCCCCAAATGGTGGATGCCATTGCACCTTTGCCGGTGCTGGCCGCTGGCGGTATCGCCAACGGACGCCAGATGTTGGCGGCCATGAGTATGGGCGTGGAAGGTGTATGGCTGGGATCCATGTGGTTGAATTCAGTAGAAGCCTTCGCTGAACCCGCCCAGCGTGAATCTTATATGAAGGCCACGTCGGAGGATACTGTTCGCTCTCGCTCCTTTACCGGTAAGACCGCCCGTATGCTTAAGAACGAGTGGACGGAAGCCTGGGACAGAGACGACACACCCGAACCCCTGCCTATGCCTCTTCAGGGCTATCTCACTTATGATGCAGTACGTCGCACTCACCGCTACGCTGGTAACGGCGATTGTCAAAAGATAGCATTCAATCCAGTGGGCCAAGTGGTAGGGCAGATAAATTCGGTTGAGTCCTGTCGTGACATCGTGTTCCGTCTGCTGACTGAGTACAGCGATGCTCTGGATCATATTAACGCCATCACGCCGCAGGAATAGCAGATTCCGGATGAACGCTGGAGGGGGTTAGTTATCCTTCTTGCGCTCATCCGCTTCTTCAAGCACATCGCAAGGCAAGCAAAACGAGCGATAGTCTTTATCACTAATTTCAATGATGCACTCCGTGCTCACACATCCTGACTGACCTGCGCCGTCACCGCTGTCCTTAGGCGTCTCTCTGTCAGTCGCCCCGTTCTTTGTATTATCCTGACGCCCTTCTTCACTTATGGCCATCGCTTCTCCCTGCAAGTTCGGCTTCAATGATATGGAACATCCAATATTCTGCTGGGAAAGAACGATACGAGGAACATCAAATACCTACAGGGCACAAAAGTGATTTAAGCTTGTGAGAGCGTGAGGTCTGATGTATACCCTGTCGATGGCCAATTAAATTGCTGGATAACGTTTTGATGAAATATTTCTGGCTCGGGGGACTCCTACTGCTGGCTGCCTGCGCCTACATCAGTTTAATTACTATCCCACAAGACACTATTGGCATGCAGCCCACAGCCCTGACAAGCAGCCCTGCCGAGGTAGGTTTGACATTTGAGGAGTTTTTTGTTTCGCCTCAAGACAGTAATTTACAACTCGCAGGCTGGTGGATGCCAGCACAAGAGCCACACGCCATCCTTGTATTCATTCACGGCATTGGGTCCCATCGCAACAGTCGTTACTTTGGCTCCTTAGCGTTTTATCAGGCCATGGTGACCCAGGGTATTGGCGTCGTTGCTATAGATCTGCGCAACCACGGGGAATCAGAAAGTGATACCACGGGACTGCAATTTGGTCGAACCGAAAAATACGATGTGGTGGCTGCAATCAACTGGGCACGCAAAAAGAATGCCGATCTGCCCCTCTTTGCTATGGGCATTTCGATGGGCGGCGCCACTGTGATCGAGGCAGAATACAGTGGCGCCGAACTCGACGGTCTAATCTTGCTTGATAGCTTGCTGGATACCGTCGACAGCTTCAAACAGGGCGGATGGATAAAAACGGGTTTACCTCCCGCCCTGTTTACCATTTCAGCATGGGCACTCACCCAGTTTTACGGTCTACCCGGAGGCAGCGCACAAGCATTGGAGCGCGCCGTCACACTGGACCTACCCATACTCGTTATTCAGGATCCGGATGACCCGGTCACTCGAGCGCGCTACAGCCAGGAACTCGCAGACCGAAATCCCAATGTCACGCTGTGGACTGTTCCCCCCATCGATCCAAAACACCCGGATCTGGCTTGGAAAAAGCGCTGGGGCAGCCATGTCGCCGCCTTTCAATTTTACCCCCAGGAAACGGTGGGACAGATAGTGGCGTTTATTGATTTATCTATAGCCAAGAACAAACAAAGTAAGCCACTATAGGACGTGATAAAGATGAGCGTAATAACCAGATACAGTCTATTGACCATGACAAACCGCCGCGAGCAAAACGTTTCCAAATGAATTTCAAACTGGTAGAGGCATCGAACGCGAATGAAGCCGCATGCATCCTTGCCGAGGCTTTTCATGATGATCCCGTGATCAACTGGATATGCAATAACCCGCCGTCACTTGAGCCATTTTTCCAGTTTACGCTGCCTGTCTTTGTCTGGCACGAGCTGAGCTATATGGATCCTCTGGGGCGAGGCGCGGCGTCGTGGCTTGGGCCGAGCCAGACGCTAAAATGGCCCATAACGCTATCGAGCGCAGTCAAAGTCCTGAAGCTCGGTGGTCTCACTAGCATCTATCGCCTGCTGTTAAGCGCCATAAAGACAGAACGATATCACCCGAAATGTCCTCACTATTATCTCTTCGCTATTGGTGTAACGCCTGAAAGTAAAGGTCATGGCTTAGGGACTGCACTTATCGGCCATATGCTACAACAGTGTGATACGGAGGGAATGCCGGCCTATCTTGAAAACTCAAAAGAGGAAAATATACCGTTTTATGAAGGGCATGGCTTCACAGTACTGAGGCAGATTCAATTTTCTCCCTCCGCACCGCGCCTGTGGTTAATGTGGCGCGATCCTATCAAGCCATTGCAATAACACTTCGCGTGTTGCAACGCTGCAGACGAACATTCACCAATATGCATGAGGCACTAAATTCGACGACCATTCATGCTCAAAACTAGACAAACAGAAACGCTCCAAATGCACCAAGGAAATATTTACCCTATTCAGCAGCCATTATCAGTTCTGCTCAGCGATTTGGTCTACGGCCGTCGGCCGTTTGGTTGTCCACCACTAGCGACTCCTCACCGCGGCCAGTAGCACTGCAACAGTGCGCCTTCGCGGTGCTTATTATTTACGCTTCAAACACCATTGCGATCGCCCAAGATATCGACTAAAGGATCGCTAAGCTACTGAATATAATATGAATTATGTTATTATATGTCTCCCAAGGATTCCTTCGCATATTCGATCTCTCGGCCAACCCGGCCAACCCGGCCGTTGGATTCACCGCTCACTGAGCCACCAGCAGAACGACTAGCAACTAGCTCTCCACCGGAAACAAACACGCAGTTTTTTCTTCAGTGACCACAGCATGGCACAGACAAGTGTACTGTATAGAAAAATAGATGGACTTGCCGTTTAGGCGAACTTGTCAGATGCCCAGCAAGTCCAATACACTTTGCTCTCTTAGTAGCAAACGGTAAGGGATAGCAGAGTATGTCCAAAGTTATAATGATTAGTTCGGATTGTCATGCTGGCGCGCTGCCAGACGGTTACAAGCCCTATATGCCCAAGGAATTTCATGCTGCTGCAGATACTTGGTGGCTGCAATATGCGCGGGAAATGATGAAGCGTATGGGTACATTTTTCGATCAAGAGGCGGCGGAAGAGTTCAACAGCCGCTCCGGAAATCAGGGCGCCGGCCGCATGGACCCAGAAGCCGCCTCCACTGCAGCGCGTGCCAGTGACACAGAGCTGTGGGATTTTTTGTGTGATCCGGACAGCATGATCGCCCCGCGCCGCGGCGAGTACGAACCCGACGTCCGTCTGCGTGAATTGGAGGATGACGGCATCGCTGGAGAAGTCATCTTTCCGCAAATGGCTCCTTTTGGCGCAGGTCTGATGCAATACCGCCACGAGGTCACACCCCAAGAAAGCCTAGTGGGCAACCGAGCCTATAATCATTGGCTGGCAGATTTGTGCAGCGTTAATCCAGGTCGCCATGCGGGCGTTGCCATCATCAATGTCGACGACATCAGCGTAGCCGTGCAAGAAATCCGTGATGCACACAAAATGGGACTGTTCGGAGGCGTACTTTTGCCGACCAGCACAGGACCACATCCTTTCTATCACGACTATAAGCGCTACGCCCCACTATGGAGCGTCTGTGAAGAACTCGATATGCCGATCCATACTCATTCGGGCTGGTCACCGGATTACGGTGATGTCCCCAATGCTACCATGATGTTCATCAGCGAGGTCGACATGTGGGCCCACCGACCCTTCACGGCATTGCTGTGGTCAGGCGTGTTTGAAAAACACCCGAAATTGAAAATGGTATTTACCGAGACTGGCTGTGCCTGGATTCTCGAGACCCTGCGAGTGCTGAAATTCAAAATTGACAATCCCATCTTCGCTCACTTTATGAAGGATCTATCGCTCACACCGGAAGAATACTTTCAACGCAACTGCTTCATAGGCGCCTCATTTTTGGCGCCGCATGAAATAGGCAGTCGCTACGATATCGGTGTCGATAAACTCATGTGGGGCTCAGACTACCCCCACATGGAAGGCACATGGCCTAACACTGAAAACAAACTGCGTGAAACGTTTCACGATATCGAGGAGGGAGAAATTCGCAATATGCTCGGCAAAAATGCGCTCGACGTATTTAGGTTTGACCGAGAGTTAATGGAAAAAACAGCAGCTCGCATCGGCCCTCAGATCAGTACCATCAAACAGCTCGCTAACTGACAATCACACGGAAAATCAACGTCAGAAGGTTCTAAGCACATTATGGATATTGATTTTGATGGAAAGGTTTACCTCGTCACAGGGGGCGCCTCCGGTATCGGCGCAGCGGTAGTATCGTTAACATTGCATCGCTCAGTGGCGTGCGTGCCGATTATGGCTTTGCCGCTTACAATGCCGCTAAGGCTGGCGTGATCAACCTCACACGAACAATTGCTCTGGACCACTCTCATGAGGATATCCGTGCTATCGCCGTGTGCCCTGGGTATATCGCCACACCGCTAACAGCAGGCGCGGGTTCGATTGATGCTATTCACACTGACTGGTTACACCGCGTTCCGCTGCAACGTGAAGGGACTGCGGAAGAAGTTGCCCAGCTGATAGTGTTCCTGTTATCCCCTGCGTCCAGCTATATCACCGGTACCGAAATCGTGATCGACGGAGGGCTGGGCAGCAGCAACAACCAGCCGAATATTCCTGGCATTTTCGCAGCCATGTAAATCACAGCGGTCAAGGGCGACCTGTGCTGCGATCAATGACCAGCGCACGCGTTCAGCAGCAGTATTTCCGGTCGATGCACTGTGCTGATAAATGCCTGTAGGGTGTCGCTGTATTGACCCAGAGCACCCCCGTGCTGAGGGTGGCTATCAACACATTGGCGCTCAGATCGCGACAGTAGAGACAGCCTGCAGAACGGTTAGCACCCGCAAAGAAACCCCACGTTGACAAGAAACAGCCCCTGCCATTACAGTACGTAATATAGTCAAAACTATAATAAATTAGATAATGGAATTATGCGAATGAGATCCCCTACATTACTCTTGATTGCGCTCTTCTGCCTTGGAGCGACTGTTCACGCCAATGCCCAAGGTTCGAAACCGCTGATATTGGAAGAGATTATCGTCACGGCGCAGAAGCGCGTCGAGTCTTTGGAAGACACGCCGATCACTATTAATGTGGTCACCGGAGAGGCACTGAACGAATTCGCTATTTTCAGTTTCGATGACCTGTCTAACTTAATCGCCGGCCTCTCCATCAGCGGCTCAAATTTCGATACCGATATCGCAACACGCGGCTTGGGCACCAATCTTACTGCCCCTGTCTCGCCGCGCGTCACCACCTACATGGACGGAACATTTATCGGCCAATCACGCAACTTATTTAGCGGCCTGTTCGACCTGCAGCAACTCGAGCTGTTGCGCGGCCCCCAGGGAACGCTCTATGGCAAAAGTTCCCCTGCTGGGGCAATAACAATACGCTCAGCAAACCCGAATCTAGAGCAAGTAGACGGCTTCATCAGGCAAAGCTTCAACGATCAAGACGGATCAAATACGCAGGTTGCAGCATCACTGCCGCTCATCAAGAATGAGCTGGGAGTGCGTATTTCTGGGCTTTACGCCAATAATGAGAACAGTGGTGTTTATAACCGCACTCTGGACAGAGACGTAGAAACGAAAACCAAGGCCTATCGTATTGTCATGCTGTGGGAGCCCACCAGCAATTTCGACGCACGCTTGTCGTGGCATCATATTAGGGATGACGCTGATGCCGATCCCGTCGTGGAGGGGGGCGGGCTGGATTTTGATGACCGGATAGCACTCGCGGAGTTTGACTCAAGGTACAAGAACAAGGCTGAATTCCTGATTCTGGAAAGCAACTATACTTTTACCAACGATTGGGTAGCCACGTTCTCATACAGCTATCAGGACGCTGCTATTGACCGCTATTTCGATCAGGATGCGACCGAGGTGCAGGCAAGGCAGCAATACGTACCCTCGCCCACAACGGATAACATCTATGAAATGCGTCTGGCGTCTCAGGACAACGATGTCTGGAACTGGATCGTGGGTGCCTACTACGGAGATGCTGATTCCGATACAGGCGTAGAAGCCATAACGTATGTGTTCGACGCCCGTATTCCAGGAACCTTGATACGTGCCGACACTAGCTCGAACGCGTCACTGCAATCCGAAGACTGGGCGCTATTTTCACACAATGCGATAAACGTAAGCGAAAATGGGACCTTAATAGTTGGCCTGCGTTACAACGACGCGAAACGCGACACGAAACAGCCCTTCGTCACGAATGCCTATTTACTGACGGATACGGGGGAGATTCTCGTGCGAACGAGCGAGACAGACGGTGTTCTCCCTGAAGCGCAGAATCTCTCAGACAATGCCATCACAGGTTCGTTGAAATACAAGTATAACGTCAATGACGACCTAATGGCCTATGCAGCTTTTGATACAGGCTGGCGGGACGGCTCAGCGAATATCGCCGGCAACCCACAACCGCCTGTATTTGGCGCCTTCGATTCAGAGGACAGTTATAACCTAGAACTCGGATTCAAGTGGCAGTTGTGGGGCGGTAGGGGACTGTTTAATGTCGCGGCGTATTACCAACTTTATGATCAGTTTCAGTATCAAGCTGCAGGTGTGTCATACCGCGATGCTGATGGCACTGTCTCGCTGGCTGATCCGGTGATCAATGTAGACGAGGCTGAATCCTACGGCTTCGACAGCGACTTCGCTGTACTGATCAGTGAGCACTGGAATCTAACGACTTCCCTAAGCTACAACCAGACCGAGCTAACGGATGCCAAGAGTGTGCCCTGTTCCAACGGTGAACCTGTTAGTGTGCCATTGTGGTCTTTCAACACCTGTGACCTGACCGGCGAGCCAGCCGGTGGTTTGCCGGAGTGGTCGGCGAATGTTGCCTCGGAGTACTGGGGTAGTGTCGAGGATATCAATAGTGACTGGTATCTGCGCGGCTTGCTTAACGCGGAGAGTGAATACTATTCACCCACCTTCCGTGAGGACCTGGACAGCTACGTCACCCTAGATCTTTATCTGGGCCTGCGATCTGTCGACACCCGCTGGGATGTGAACGTCTGGGTAAAAAATATTGCAGATGAAAGCGCCAAGTTAAAGGACCGGGCGCTGCCGGATATACCCAACTATGCGGACGGCGTCATGATCTCGTCGCCCTATGTCGAGATCAGACGTCAGCTTGCACCGCGCACGATAGGCGTCACCTTTAACTATAACTTTGGCTTATAAAGGCGCTGGCAGGAGCAAGGCGTCCCTTAGCATAAGAGACATGGCCGTCCAGCTTCTCTATTGCAGGTTATTACTACTGTAGGGCGAGAGTCCAGCAGCAAATAATGTCATTGCTTTGACGGATCTGTAGCCATCAGCGTCGACGCCTTGATACTGAACACCAGCTCATCATTTTGATTTAGGAGTTGTGTATTGTAGGTTACAATGCCACGGTCAGGCTTACTCTTCGAAAGTCTTGCCGCCTCTACAATAGACAAAGACCGAAGCGTATCACCGGCATAAACAGGCCTATGCATGCGCATTTCATCAAAGCCCAGTCCGGCAATGACCTGCTGCACCACACCACTCTGCCAGCGCTGGCTGGTAATACAAAAAATAGAAAATATATGAGCTGAACAGGCGGTAAGGCCGCCAAAAATAGAGGCGCTGGCGAATACTTCATCGATGTGCCAAGGCTGAGGGTCCCACGCCTGTGCAAACTCGATTATCGCCTGTGCCGTTACGGTATAACTCGCAGCCGGATGTTTTGCACCGACCACGAGATCGTCAAAATAAAAAGGCTGTCCCTGCTGGTCTGACAACATTTACAGCCTCTCCCGGTTACTCACTGACGGTAACCTTTGGACACTGACTCGCCTCCAAATGGCCGACATGAACCATCCATGTAATGGCGTCGGAAAATGTCTGTTTGGTACTGCGTAAGGCAAGCTCACGCCGCCCGAGCTCATCGGTATTGTTGATATTGGGCCACAGCGTGGCATAACGCATAGTTTCCGCCGAAATAGGCGAATCAATCGTCTTGAAGTGTCTAAGAAAATCCGTCGCTCGACCAACTAGGCGAAGCTTCCACCCCTGAGCAGACATACGCTGAAGCTGGCAACCCGACACCGCTTCAATGATGTCAGCGAGCTCGGTCCAGGTGCAGTAAACACCCGGCATCAGAAACCGTCCAGAGCCACCGCTTTGAACCAAAGAGCACACAAAAGCAGCAAGGTCACGCACATCGACATACTGCATACCACCATCACCGAAGATGCGAAAGCCATTCTCAATGCGATGTTTTAACGCTTTGAATGAATCTGAAAATCCGGGATCATCTGGGCCAATAACGCCACCGGGATAGACAATTGAAACAGGAGCACCCTGCGCCTGTAACTCGCGCAGATAGATTTCAGCCTCAACCTTACTCTGTCCATAAGGTAAGTTTGATTTCGCCGGGGGCGCATCTGAAGTTACCTTGGAGGCATCGGGATTAAAGATCGCCGTGATACTGGATATACACACAATTCTCTCGATACCAATCTCTAGCGCACTGTCCACGACATGCTTTACACCGTCGACGTTGACTCGAAATAATTGCTCGATCGATCCTGTCTGCATCGGAGTACCTGCCGCCGCATGCACGACCGCATAACTATCCACCAGCGCCCTTTTTACTGACGCAATATCGGTAACGTCACCGACGACCATCTCAGGAATTCTCTCTCCCAACTGCCGATAGTAAGCTTCGGCTTTCTTGATGTCTCGCACCAGTAATCGTACCGCATGACCCGCAGCCATAAGCTGCCTGCAAACGTGCGAACCTACAAAGCCGGTTCCACCGGTTATCAGTATCTTGGTCTCGATAGCGGTTAGTCTTCTAACACTGTAATGACATTATTAGGACAGTATTTAGCTGCTTTCATAACTTTTTCGCGTAGCTCCTGTGGCGGATTGTCTAGCAACACTCTAACCTGGGGGTAACCATCATCCTGATCAATCACATCAAACACCTCAGGCGCCTCGTCTAGACAGACACTATGCCCTTGGCACAGGGCCAAATCGATTTTTATCTTCATCGACACTCTCCCACCCGCTACTTGCGCTTCGTATAGCGCAATCGACAAGGGCCTGTGGGCTTTAACACAATCGCAGAGAGGTCGTCTTGATAAGTCTCATCGGGGTCAACCAGCTCGAATTCATAGCGCGGTAATAATGCGGCAAAAATTGCCTTCATCTGCATCATGGCGAATGCATTGCCAGCACACTTATGTGGACCGCCCCCGAAGGGGATATAAGCAAACAGCGTATCGGGCTTAGGGCGATACGGATCAAATTTCTCAGGATCTGGAAAATAATCCGTGTTGCGATGTGAACCGTAGATAGATATCGCCACCGTTTTACCGGCCTCAATTAATGTCCCGTTATACTCGATATCCTCGATTACCCTGCGCATCAGCAGGACTAGCGGAGGATGAAGGCGCAGAACCTCTTCAATAAAGGCCTCCAGTTTTGGAATTTCACGCAGAGATTCGAGTGTAATCTCACTGCCACTTTTGAATAGGGCTTGCAGCTCCTCTGACACCTCTGCCGAGTACTCCTTCTGACGAGCCAACTCTGTCAGCGTCCAAGTCGCCGTACCGGAACTGGTGTGGTGTCCGGCAAACATAGTCGCGATCACCAACCCTGTGATCTCATTCTCCGTTAATTGACTACCGTCAGTGTAGGTGCCCGCCATGAAGGTTTCCAGCGCGTCACCGTACTCGATATGGCTACTCGCCCTGCGTTCAGCGATAATACCGCCAATTAACGCCTGCAAGCGCACCAACGCCTTGTCACGGGCCTCAAAAACCGGCTGCTGCATATAAGGATCGACAAATGCAATGGCCTGTAGACCTTTTTCTAACGCGTGATAAAGCTCTCTGAACTCCTCAGTCATCCTGTCACGAAAATCTTTTCCCAGTAGGCAGTGTGTCGCGGTATGCAAAGTCAAACGTAAAAACTCATCTAAAAAGTCTAATTCACCTTCATCACCCCAACTGGCCACCCAGTCTTCGACCTCCTGGGAAATAACCGTCGAATAGTTTTTCATATTTTGGTAACGCAGGGCGTCTACCTGAATTTTCAATTGCACTTTCATCTTGTCAGGCGGCGCGTCGAAGATCACCCCCTTGCCGAAAACAGGGACCGTTGCCTGATAGGCTGCTGCACGGCTAAGCTTAAGATCCAGTGTTTTAAAAAACGCTTCTTGAGCTTCAGGGCCACTCATCAGCACAGTCTGCTGACCACCCATATTGAACTCTGCCAGCTCTCCGCACTCCGCATTACAACGCATCATAAAGCGCGCGAAGTTGGCGCCGAACTCGTCCATATGCCCACTGCTTGGTTTTTCACCGCTTACCTTGGGCGGTAATTTCAGCGATGCAACGACGTTCTGACTCACGTCGGCGCTGCCTCTGACACCTGCTGGCTCGACATCACAGGCATCTCCTTCAGTACGCCGGTCTCCACGCATTCCTTTATCAGATTGGTGATGTTGGTGTAGTCATACAGATCCAGTTGTTCACTCCACTGATAATTCCCTCCGTACTGAAAATAGGAGGCGCC
Source organism: uncultured Haliea sp. (assembly GCA_913062625.1). GTDB lineage: Bacteria > Pseudomonadota > Gammaproteobacteria > Pseudomonadales > Halieaceae > Marimicrobium. Next base: position 34,385 of record CAJXWP010000007.1, read on the forward strand.
TATGACCTTCATCGGGGTGCCATCTGCACGCACTGGCGCACCCGGAGGAGTCTGCCACCATATCGCCATAGCACTACCACGGGTTTCATCAATCACAATCCGCTCATAGGGATAGGTCCACCCCTTGTAAGGGTCCATCGCTGCACCGACGCAGGTCTCGCGGATGGTTTCGCGTCCTCTGAATTCGTACTTACCATTAGGCGTATCCCACCCATAAAGACAATCCTCGGAAAAGAAATCTGCCAAGTGGCGCCAATTGCCCTCCTTCTCCGACTTGTCGTTCACCGCCAGCCAGCGACGCATCATCTCTTCCATTTCTTCGCGATTATATGCAGACATCTAAGCACCCCTCTAAATTCAATCTCGAAACTGTAAAAACCACCCTTTCAAAGTTACCATAGCCAAGTTATTATATAGTTGCAACTATAAATAAGAAGGAAGACCACATGAAGTTCTGGCAGTCACTGGCCTTCGTGGAAATGGACCAAATGGTCGAACTCGCGACCTTTTGCGAAGAGCTTGGCTTTTACGGTGTTTCCTATGGCGACCACCTAATAACAACTAAGGACCAAGTCGATGAATATCTCTACCAGGATAGCGGTAACATTTTGTGGAACCCTGAGACGCACTGGCCAGATCCCTGGGTCATTACGGCGGCACTTGCCCAAGCAACGACGCGCTTACATTTTTTGTCCACCATTTACATACTGCCATTGCGGGAACCACTGATTGCGGCAAAAGCGCTGTCCACCGCCGTATTTATGTCGCAGGAAAGAGTCACACTCGGGGCCGGCGTGGGATGGCAAAAGGCAGAATTTGAAATGGCCGGACAGGACTTCCACACCCGCGGAAAACGCGCAGATGAAATGTTGGAGATCATTCCCCAGCTTCTGTCAGGCGAGATGACCGAATACCACGGCACCTACTACGACATCCCCCCAGTCAAAATGTCGCCCGGCATCAGAAAACCATTGCCTATCATGATCGGGGGCTACGCACCCGCAGCAATGCGCAGAGCCTGTCGTTTCGATGGCTGGATGGCGACCTCACACGAAGAGACTGAAATCTACCCTCTGCTTGAGACGCTCAGCGACATCCGCAAGGAACAGGGCACGGCTAATAGACCTTTCGATGTCTGGACAGGCGTTAAAAATCCTGGCGACGGGACTCATGAGCGACTCGCCACAGCAGGCGTGACCATGGTCAACGGCTGCAATTTCCTGAATGAGAATGGGCGCACCGTGTTATCGAGCATCGATGAAAAGAAAAAGAGAATTGAGATATTTGCACGGCAGTTCCTGCAAAATTAGCTCAAGCGTGCTTTAGCCCACACCTTTATTCGAGCCTTTGCAATCGACATGAAAAGCCTAGTGTTTGTCTGGTATTGCCACCTGAATTCCACCGACTGCAGGCATAACGGTTAGGTTTTTCGGTAACAGTAAGTCTATAAAGGGTTTGAGCGGACTGACTGCCGAGGTCGTGGCATCACCGATACTGCTCATCAACGTGCCATCTCGCAATACCGCTGTAATACCGCTTGAATCACCCGGCAAACTGACAACGTCCACCATCGCCTCACCCGTTTTCAAGTCGACAGCGGCAACGACAGAACGCACTGGCACAGTGATATTCGTCATTGGAATTTGATACCCGTACACCACGGGAACCAGCACGGCATCGCGAGTGACAGTAGGGTTACCGTTACCTGTGGCGACCGGGTCACCCAAAAACAGCGAGACGGGCAACTGTTGGTGTGCCAAGCGGGAAAAGTCACTCTCCCACAGAATAGTTCCCTGAGGGTCGACCGCAACGAGGGCCGGGGCATACGCTTGCAGTGCATAGATAACGCCATCGCCACCCACCGCAGCGGCCCCTGCCGTGGCGCTAGTTTTGACCCTCCACACGATGGCACCGCTGACGGCATCGATACTGTATAACCAGCCTTCTTCATCGCTGACATAGACCCGGTCCTCCTCGGGAGACAACGCCGGACTGGAGCCACTTCCCAAACCAATATCCGTGACAAATAACTCCTCGACTAACACGCCTGTATCGGATGAACTCAAATCTAGCGCATAAAGAGACCCGAACCCCTTCTCTACACTGCTGCCTACCACATAAACACGACCGCTCTGGGAGACAGCGGGTGTGTTGGCAGATCGCATACTACCGCCAAAGATCAACTGCCAAGCCCATTCTCTGAAATCAGGATCCATAAAATGATTGGCAAAAACGCTGTCCGGCATGCTCACCGTTTTCGCATAGGGCGGCAGCACACCAGGCAACCGATACCCCTGATTAACCACCGCACCCGTGGTCCGATCCACGACCACAACGTCTCCAAAATTCGTGACTCCGAGTAAATGACCCTCTCGCGTGAATACCGCAGTGGTGAAGGCATTGACCGAGTGTGTTCCCGCGGCCATCCAGTCGCCAGGCTGTATAGCAGGCAATGCAATTTTCCATTTCACCGCGCCATCAGGGGAAAAAGCAAACAACTGATTGCAGTCACTGACGAACAGGTCGCCGGCCTCATCCACTATCGGACTAGACAAAAATGCACAGGGGTCAACCCCCTCATCTGCGCTTTGCCACGGATCAGACTGCCAGAGCAATTGACCGTCTATGGAAAACGCATGCAAATTACTGTGGCCTTTAGTCATGCCGGTGGTCACGTAAATCTGTCTGCCATCTGGACTCGTTGTGGGTGCCGTTAGCACGGTAGCGCCGGCCAGTGCTTGCCAGATCCTATAATCTGCCGGCACTATATCGACATCTACATAGCGTCGATTACCCGAGTCTTGATGCAGCGTTGACCAGCCCCCTGCAGAATAGTTATCGGCCGCCATAGCTACTGAACCAGTCAGTGCTGCCATCGCCGCACAGAATAAGGCAATACGTTTCATAGAAAGTCTCTTACAGTTTTAGCCACAGGCCTTCGCCCCCAGACCTCAGCCTACTAAGTCACATGCAGTGATATCGCATGACTTCGCGCTTACAGCTGCAGCAATTGAATATGGTCCTGCAGTTTAGTTTGATACAAGACTGTACCTTTCGCGATTTGAACCGACAACGTTTCCTCTGCACAAGCGCCGCTTCCGTCGATAATAATCTCCCACGCTAGAGAGCTCTTCTTACTTGCAACGACCTGTGCTCGAACGTCTACTCCTCTTACAATCCCTTCCAACCCACCGATCATCCCTCGTGCCAACAAAGCGTGCCAGCCGTAGGGCAGCTCCTCGCCAGACGCAGGGCAGTCCAACAGCTCGAACAGTGCTCGTGTGTCGTCTAGTCGCGTAAGCTGAATCGACCAATACTCACTAGGCTGAAACGCTGGATGCACTTGCAACACTGCAATAACATCGTCAATGCCATCACCGTCACAACCCAGCCATATTTTCAATCGCTCACTGACCACCCAACCACTCCCCGCCATCTGGAACTCAGCGACAGTCATTGCGGCGTCCTCGCCATAGCGTTCAGCAACTGCGTACATCAGTCCTACCACTAGCAAATGCACTTGTACTGCCAGTTCACTGCACACGACAGCCAAAGCCGCGTCAGAAAGTTGCTCGAGCTGCAATTGTTCGAATACCGGACCGTCGTAATAGGCCATACCCCCGGACTGAGTGCTCTTTGGACGCGAGATCGCGATGTTAGCGAGACGGGTGCGGCTCATCACCCGAGTAATTTCAGGCTCTATCACTTTTTCTGAAGCAGGATCAATAGACACCGTCCACTCACAATGCGTCTCTCTATCAGCGGGCACACGCGGCGGCCGGTGGACTGGTACAATGCGAGCGCGCGCATTCGTCGCTATCGCTGTGGCATTAAAGGTCGGATCTTCGATATCGTGGCACATTACCTTCACCGCGTCCGGGCCGCGCGGTTCAGTTTCCAACAGTGCGCCACAGCTGTTAAGCCAGAAACGGCCACTATCGGCCGACGAAACCTCAAAGTGCACATCGAAATACTGGTGTGTAAAACCACACTCCAACTGCAAGCCCTTAAAAATAGTTGCAACGTCGGTGCCTCCAGCAAAGCCCATCGCTTTTTGCATGCGGCGTGTATAAACAGGGCTAGCCCCCATCCAGTTGGCGATAGCGACCTCCTTATACGCTTCATCACCATGATTGATGCGCAAAGCAGCATAACCGGTGCGGCTATTGAACTGCGCACACAGCATATACTCGCGACCGAGCTGGGCAAGTTGCAGTCGACTAAATCCCGCTAGTTCTTTTTTAATCAATGTCTGCTCCCGCAAAGGTGTAAGAACGGATGAGTTACATGTCAGTCAATATATATCCATTGTTTTATAGTTACCACTATTTTATAATTCTCACGAAAGCCGTGCATTCCAACATCTCGGGTTCAACAAGGTTAGAAAAAAATGAAGCCGACCAAACGGGAAGTCACGCGAGAAAAAGTCATCAATGCGGCTATAGACTGCATCTATCGCGATGGGTTCAATGCCGCTCATACCAATCGCATAGCTGAGGAAGCTGGCGTCAGCTGGGGCGTACTGCAGTACCACTTTGGCGACAAAGACGGCTTGCTGCAGGCAGTAATCGATTATATCTTTGATGAATTCGCCACCACATTGGAATCAACATCACTGCAGGGCGACGATCTTCAGCAGCGGGTTAGACAGCTGATAGATGTCGTCTGGACACTGGTTAGCAAGAAAGAGTATCGGGTAAGCATCGCCATACTGCGCAATGCTGGAAAAGATGATGGCTCCACTATTAACGGACAGAAACAGCTGTCACGATGGGCAAAAAAAACCTCTAACCTGTGGGACGATCTTTTTGAAGACAACCTTCAGGAGCCACGACAGAGTGACATTGCTCGTCACCTACTGTTTGCGACGCTGCGCGGGATGGTCGATGAAATCAACCCCCGCAATATTAAGACAAAAAAATCGATTAAACTGGAATGCGACGCTCTGAGTGAAGCGATAACCTTCCTGCTCAGTAGACATTAAGCATCACACCACATCAAATTCAATCGGCATTTTTTTGATGCCATGAATAAAACTCGAACGCAGCCAGTTAACCTCTCCCGTTAAGCGAGGATTGCGAATGCGCTTTAGAATTTCCTCAAAAACCACCCTGAGTTCTAGTCGTGCCAAGTGAGAACCCATACAAAAGTGCTCACCCACACCAAACGCGCGGTGGCTATTTTTTACATCTTCGCGCTGCGCCCGCGTGATATCGAAGATGTCGCCGTCACTGAATACGTCCTCATCAGCATTAACTGCAGCATAATATAAATTGATCTTGTCACCCTTCTTAATCAATTGACCACTCACTTCTACGTCCTGCATAGCCGTGCGCCTAAAACACATAACAGCGGGGTCAAAGCGCAAGACTTCTTCGATGGCACCTTCGAGTAAATCGGGATTATCCACCAACTGTTGATATTGCTCAGGATGCTCCATTAACAGGCGCATGCCTTGAGATGTGACCGTGCGCGTTGTTTCATTGCCCGCTACCATCAGCATCAAGAAAAAATGACAAAATTCTTCGTCAGTAAGTGGCTCATCCTCCACTGTGCCATTAAGCAGTACATGGACAATGTCATCTTGTGGATTATCGCGATGTGCTTCCGCTAATTCATGAGCGAGGAAAAACATCTCCGCCATCGCTGTTTCGCCATCTTCCTGCGTCGTAGTGAGCTCCGGATCCGACATTCCTAGCATGGTATTGGTCAACTCAAACAGATGTTGGCGCCTGTCGATAGGCACCCCCATCAGTTCGCAAATAGCGATAAGTGGCAACTCCGCCGCGATGTCTTCTACAAATTCGCACTCGCCCCCTACAATCGCTCGGGTGACAATGTCGCGAGCGACCTGCCGAAAACGTGGCTCATAGCCGTCCACCTTTTTCGGTGTAAATGCATTGCGCACGAGGCGCCGGTACTTCAAGTGCTGTGGCGGATCCATATTAATCAATTGCTGACGCATCAGAATCACCCTCTCCGGATCAGATTCGAATGGTAAAGCACTCTTCTCCGCAGATGAAAAAAGAAGCGGGCTCTTGGAAATAAAATCTAAATCCTTCTGTTTAGTTACCGCCCAAAAGCCAGTACTCGTCTCGGGGTCGTCGTGCCAGTACAACGGCTCTTCATTGCGCAGGTACTTAAAAACCTCTCGCGGCACTCCACCGGTGTAGGTTTCAGGAGCAGTGAGATCGAAATGTGGACACCCAGCCATTATGCATACCTCTGGTAATTCAAGTCGCGGGACGGGAGACTACATCCTCATAGTTTATAGCTGCAAGAGCGGGCCTCTTTTAAACCCTGTTCACTACAGTTTAGTCTCCAACCTTTGACCGCCTCTAAGACACAGGCGACACGGATGGCACCGCTCACTGAACGAATAGTCTACTGTGCGGAGCGAGTACACAGTGTGCACTATCGAGCTAGCACTGCTGACGGCAGAACGTTTACAGGCATCGGAACATGGCTAAGCGGTTAAGTTCAACTGTAATGCGTCCAATCGCCGCACAAATATGCTGGATACATGCCGTGCGGAAAACGCACCGTCCAAGCTGAAGCTGCTCGTTTGCTGCAGCAGCTCTTCCAGAATCACCCGGGCCTCCAGACGCGCTAGCCTCGCACCAATGCAAAAGTGAATACCATGGCCAAAGCCTAAATACTCATTCGTATTGTGGCGCTCGATATCCAGTGTATCTGGCTTAGAGAAAATCGCTGGATCACGGTTCGCAGCTGCCCACAGCAGAAACAGTCTCGCACTAGCCGGAATAGCCACACCGTTTAGTTGTGTCTCGTTCAAAACCGCTCGATAGTGCCCCCGAAAAGGTGACTCCAACCTTACGACCTCTTCGACATAACGTGCAATGAGCTGCGGCTGCTCGCGCAGGCGATGCTGCAGTGCACTGTCCTCAGCTAGTATACGAACCGCACTCCCCACCAAGCTTGAAGTGGACTCACCGGCGGCACCCACCAGGACAATAATGATGGACACTGCGTCCTGCTGAGAAATCAGTCCCTCCCTGACACCCCTCGCCAGCTCACCCATCACATCATCCGGACTTTCCGCAGCCGATCTTTGCAGCCGGGCGTCGAAGTGTCGCTTGAGATAATCACTCATCTCCCCAGTGGAGACACTCAACTCTAGCATCCGGTCCAGGGTGGCAGTCCCTGCAAGAATATCGCCGCCACTGAAGGCCCAGTCCAGCAGTTGATCGACATCTTCGACGGGCAAACCCACCAGACGCGCCATCACCTTCACCGGAATCGCATTAGCTAACTCTCCGACACAATCACCTTGTCCTGCATCGACCAGCTTTTGCACTCCGTTACGCGCCCAGTCGCGCACCTCGGCCTCCATTACGGCAACCTTTCGGGCGTTAAGCTGGGGCAGTACTAACTTGCGGTGCACCGAATGAAACGGTTCATCCGCATTGGCAATGGCATCCACTGTGCCACCAAACTGGGTAAAATCGAACAATTCTGGCTGGCCATTGGCGCCCGTCACCAAGATGCCTGTCAAATTAGCCGAGTAATCCTTCTGATTCTTTAGCACCTGATGAATCAATTCCCAGGACGATACTAGGTAAACCTCCGTCCCCGGCACCTGATAAACCGGCGCATCACTGACCAGCGCACGATAAAAGGGGTAAGGATCTTCGATCACGAGCGGATCAAGCAATTGATAAGTGAGCGAAGGCGACTGCACAGTGACGTTATTCATGATGCTCTCCGGTAATACGTTCATGCTGCATGGTAGCGCCCTGGCATAGCCGTGCTCTGCCGCTTCGCACTGCCTCCGCTGGAGATGCATCTGCGCTGTCTCAGACTAAAGGAGACGACCCGACAACACCAGAAAAGTCTCCGAGTCCGTCCGTGAGGTGCGCTCGGATGATTTCACGCCAGATTTGATAGCCTCGCTTGCTCAAATGCAGACCATCGATAATATAGTTTTCTGGGTCTGGCTCACCGTCATTGCCTTTTAAAGCTCCTGAGGTGTCAATAAAATATAGGTTTAGATCAGTCTCAGACCAAGCTTCTATCAGCGCATTAGTGGACTGAGCGATCGGCCAGACGGCCCAGCGGCGCGGAGACGGCGTAATACCGATGTAAAATACCGGCAAGGCTGGTTGGTTGACGCGGATCTTCCTAATAAATTCCTGATAACTGGCCAGCAGAACCTGAGGTGTTTTACTGGCGGTAGGAACAATATCGTTGGTCCCGGCAAACACCACCACCGCGCGTGGCCGGTAAACAGTGACCAGTCTTCCAGCATAATAAACAACATCGTTAAGCTTCGAGCCGCCAAAGCCATGCTGAATAACTGGCAGGGGTGCCATATCATCTGCCAACGTATCCCACAGTCGAATACTGGAGCTACCGATGAACACCACACCCTCTCCTGGCCCATATAAATCGAGAGTTTTTGACTCAAGGGCGCTAACCGCCGCCTCCCAGACCACCGGATCCTCGCTCTGGACTTTCTGTACCTCTGCGTAGAGTTGCCACGCCAGCCAACAAAGACCTAGGACCAGAAGCCCGAGGAACGCAGTAATAATCTTTAGACTTTTTCGCATATGTCCTCGAGATTTTATGTGGGCCTGCGACACTCAATACACAACGCTATACCATCCCGCCAGTGGCAGATTACCAGAAGCTGGCAGTTGAGTCGCACCGTTCCCAAGGCTATGATCGCCATTGTTTTTCACCTTGCGGATAAAAAGTGGTAATTTTGGACGCACTGAAACGGAAAGCCCAAACGCCCATGCTGCATCTCGTCCGTACATTGGCACTTTCCTATCTCCTAGCAGTCTCGACGATGTCACCCTTTCATGAAGTGATGGCAGCGTCCGCACCCACGTCCCTCGTATGGTTATCCGTCGACACCGAAAAACTCAGCCTTGCTGTCATGCGCGGTGACACTGAATTGCAACTATTCGAAAACATTGCCATCGGTAGCGGTGGTTCGACACTAAAAAGGCAAATGGGCGACCAAACGACACCAATGGGCGACTTTACTATTACCGAAATCAGGCACAGCGAGCGCTTTGAGCTGTTTATGGCCTTCGATTACCCCAATCTTGATCACACCGAGAGGGCCTTTCAGGATAAGCGCATCGACGCGCAAGAGTATAGGGCGTTGCGATATGACCTCGATCGCGGCAATCCGCCCCCTCAAGAGACGAGTCTTGGCGGGTATCTGGGCATTCACGGCATCGGTGATGGCGACAAGGAAATACATGAATCCATCAACTGGACCGACGGCTGTATAGCCATAAACAACGAACAATTGACGGAGCTGGCCGGCTGGGTAAAAGTTGGCACTCGAGTAAATGTCCACTAACTGGCAAAAAGTCGGGTAAACAATCCCTTGCGATTACGCTCAGTATCTTTGAAAATGGGGACTGGAGGTGCTCGTCGACTTAACTTGGCGACATTGCCTTGAAACGAACAGTTCAGCCCTGCACTCAAAGGGGACACGCTGTTCATAGTAAAACATCTAACACGCCGACAATGGCTGAACATCTAGAGGACGATATTATGCGTAATTCGCTGAAGACCACTGCAGCAGCATTCATGCTGGTAGCACTGACTGGACTGACTGGTTGTGCTACAACTAGAGATCTGGACGTATTGAAGCTAGCAGTAGAAAAAGCACAAAGCACCGCCGATGCCGCCAACGCCGCTGCTGGGAACGCACAGTCTGGTGCTGATTCAGCAATGGCATGCTGTAAAGCCAACACCGAAAAAATGGACCGTATGTTTAAACAGTCTATGAACAAGTAGTAACAAAAGCACCTCCTTGCCGGAGCACCCTCACCCGCTAGCAATAGTAGAGTGGGGATGTTTCGGTTACTTCGTTACAATTCAGCCTCCTTCCGTTATCACCTGCGGCAAGCCATTCTGTTGATCGATTGCTTCGTCTATTACTGCATTATCTAACTTAGCTGATCGTCTGTTCATAGCGTCATCCAACGCCACCGTAACCGCTTCTATCTGGGCTCCCCTGTCATTCGGGTACTCTTCCAATGGAGGATGCACTTCCAGATACAGTTTGCCACCGTACCAGCCAGCCTTGACGGGCTGATTGATAATATTGACTTGCGTACCGACTGGCAGCTGCCCAAAGAGATGCTCGATGTCCTCGGGTAGCATGCGTATGCATCCGTGGGAGACTCTCATGCCTACCCCTAGCGGCTTGTTAGTGCCGTGAATTAAGTAGGTTGGCATACCCAAGCGCATGGCATAGGCGCCCAGAGGGTTGTTTGGGCCGGCCGGAACTACCCTTGGCAGCGGATCACCTTTTTCAGCATGTTCCTTGCGAATAGATTCCGTAGGGCGCCAGGAAGGATCTTTCTTTTTACTGGTGATAGTCGTCATGCCTAACGGTGTCGCCCAATCCATGCGCCCAATACTGATTGGGTAGGTTTGCACTTGCGCCGGTTGACCAGGCTTCTTCGGGGGGAAATAGTACATACGCATTTCAGGGAGGTTCAACACGACACCCTTTCGCTGCGCACGCGGCAACACGTAGTGTGATGGAACCGTAATCAGAGTCCCCTCGCCTGGCATCCATCGATCCACACCAGGGTTGACACGCTCCATCTGGTTCTGGCCGATATTAGACCGCCGAGCTATGTCCAATAGCGTATCCTCATAAGTGGACTGCACTGTACGCATCGAACCAATGACGCCAAAATGCTGGGATGGGAGATCGAAAGTCTCTGCAAAGACAGAATTCGATAGCGCGAGGGAGAACATAATTACTAAGCTTTTCATGACGCAACGATAATGCACTCTTGGGGGTAAAAACAACCCTATTAGGTCTCGTGCATGCCAAAGAAAAATCAAATGAGCGCCCCACTGCAGCCATTACTAGATAATCCGGCGAGTGCTGTATACACTGCTTTTTTTCAATTGAGCACTACGCAATGAAGCTTTCCTCGGATTTACTGGACGCTGCAGTTATGGGCGATGAGACGACCATGCACGAGCTCCTGCAGCAATTGCGTGAACATGACCCCGTGAGCAGAGTCGAGCACCCCGACTTTGAGCCATTCTGGGCGATTACTAAGCATGAGGACATAAAAGCCATCAGCCAGAATAACGCGGCCTTTATCAGCAGCCCGCGAACGGTATTGATACAACGGGAATTCGAAAAGGCGCTGTTCGAAAAGTTCGGGACACGTCATGGTGTGGAAACGCTTATTCATATGGACAACCCCAAGCATAGAAAATTGCGCGATGTAACGCGGGATTGGTTCAAACCGCGCGCAATCGACAAACTAAGCATCGATGTCGAGACTATTTCGAAACAATACGTCGATAAGATGGAGGCAATGGGTGGCGAGTGCGATTTTGTCAAGGATATCGCATTGCTCTACCCGCTGCGGGTGATTATGTCGATCATCGGCGTCGCTCCCGAAGAGGAGGCCATGATGCTAAAACTGACTCAGGAATTGTTTGGCGGCCAAGACCCCACTCAATCGAGGGGAGGCGATGTGGGTGACGGTCTTGCAGTGCTGATGGATTTTTTCAACTACTTTACTGCCGTGGTGGAGGACCGCAAAAAAAATCCCTGCGGGGACCTGGCCTCTATCTTAGCTAATGCTCTCGTTGACGGAGAGCCCATGGAGCAACTGGATCAAATCAGCTACTTCATCATCACTGCAACGGCGGGGCACGATACCACCTCAGCCACGATTAGCGGTGGAATGAAGGCCTTGCTTGAGCACCCTGAGCAGCTAGCAAAACTGCGCAAACACCCAGAGCTTGCGAAACAGGCTGCCAAAGAAATGATTCGCTGGGTATCTCCCGTGCGTCACATGATGCGCACTACTACTGAAGACATTGTCCTGCGCGGAAAAACCATCAAAGCTGGAGACAACTTGTGCCTGTGGTACCCATCCGCTAATCGAGACGACGATGCTATCGAAAACCCCGATACCTTTGACATAGAACGTGACAACCAAAATCAACTGGCATTTGGCTTTGGAGGACACATGTGCCTTGGCCAACACCTGGCAGTACTGGAAGTTGAATCGTTTTTTAAGGAATTGCTACCGCGACTCAGCCATATTGAATTCGCTGCAGATCCGGAGTGGGTTCAGGCAATTTTTGTCGGTGGCCTAAAGTCGATGCCCGTGCGTTACGCCTTCCATTCTTAGGGGATCAAAACCTTTCACCTCATCGCGATACGCACGGTATCCGGCACAGTGAGCACTGTGCCGGTACAGTGGCTGAATCCTGTGCTCAGAAGGTTGTTCGAGCCGCCTGCTACCGCTATCATTAAACGATAGACGCGGTAGAAGCATGAGAACGCGGGAAATTGGATTTCAATTTCACAGTTGCTTCTTTTTACATCGTATTTAGGCGTACTCAGCCGATGCAACGAGGCAGATTCTTTAACTGCGATTTTCCGCTCAGGTCCTTCCCAAAAAATAGTGTTTAAATACAATGTGTTGAGAAATTTTATTCCGTCTCTTGAGCAGGCAAACTATTGACATTAATCCGTCGGGTGGTATTGTCCCCACCCTGCTCAATTGTGAACAAATACCGTTTATAGTTGGCAAGAGACTGAGGAGCGAAAGCCCCCGTCCAGGCAGCCATGAGCGCTTTCTTTTGCTGGGCAAAATTATCTTGCGGTTTGATATCGCACTACCAAATGAGTTAACGGCATGATGAACAAAAGAATCGATGGCAAAACCGGGTTTCCCGCTAAGCATGGTCTCTACGACCCTGCTCTCGAGAAGGACTCCTGTGGCGTTGGCTTCGTGGCTCATGTCAAGGGCACCCCCAGTCATGAAATCCTAACCGACGCCTACCATATCAACTCCAGGATGGATCATCGTGGCGGCTGCGGATTCGAAGAGAATACTGGCGATGGCGCTGGCATCATGACCGCCATTCCCCACAAATTTATGCAAAAAGTGACCGCTGATTGGGGTATCAAACTGCCCGACGTAGGGGCCTATGCGGTCGGAAACGTCTTTTTGCCGCATGATGAAGCCAAACGCATCGCCTTGAAGGCAGCCTTCGATGCTGAAATCATTAAGGTAGGCCTTACGCCGTTGGGTTACCGTTTGGTGCCAGTGCTGCCTGATGAAGCTAACATAGGGCCCGCGGCACGAGACGCCATGCCCTGCATCGAGCAGGTCATTGTCAGCGGCGGCACTTCTGGCGACCACACGCTCGATCACGCGCTATATTTTGCACGCAAACGATTCATTCGCGCGGCGAACATCAGCCATCCGGGTGAACTGGTCTATGTGTGCAGCCTCAACTCAAGAATTCTTGTGTATAAGGGCATGCTAACACCTGCCCAACTTTTTCCGTTCTACCCGGACCTTGAAGATGCCGACTATGAAAGCCACTTTGCTATGGTGCACTCTAGATTCTCAACCAATACCTTTCCATCTTGGGATAGAGCACAGCCTAATCGCTTCATGAGCCATAATGGCGAGATTAACACGCTGCGCGGCAATAAGAACTGGATGACAGCGCGTCAGGGCGTTGCCGCCAGTGAGCGCTTTGGTAACGATATCAGCGATTTATTCCCCATCGTTGAGCCAGATTTTTCCGATTCGGGTTCGTTTGATAACGTGCTGGAATTTCTCCTCATGTCAGGACGAACGCTTCAAGAATCTATCATGATGATGATTCCTGAGGCCTGGCAATCTGATAAGAACATGCCCAAAGAAAAGCGGGATTTTTATGAATACCATTCCGCTCTCATGGAGCCCTGGGATGGGCCAGCGTCAATCGTGTTCACTGATGGCCATTACATCGGTGCGGTACTTGATCGCAATGGGCTGAGGCCATCCAGATATTACCTAACACATGACGACAAGGTCATCATGGCATCTGAAGTGGGTGTGCTTCCAATCGACCCATCAAATATCAAAGAAAAAGGCAGATTACAGCCCGGGAAAATGTTCCTAGTCGATTTTTTCGCCGGACGTCTTATCCCCGACGAAGAATTAAAAATGGAGTTCGCGAAACAGCGTCCTTACGGTGATTGGCTAGAACAGCAGAAATTGGAATTGTCTGATCTACCCGCGGACCATGCAGAGCTGCATTACGAACCTGAAACGCTGGTGGCACGCATGCAGTCATTCGGCTACACCACTGAAACCATGCAGTTTATGCTTCTGCCCATGGTCTCTGAAGCTAGGGATCCTCTCGGTTCGATGGGCAATGACAGCGCACTGGCTTGTCTGTCTGATAAGTCGCGTATGATTTACGACTACTTCAAGCAGTTGTTTGCCCAGATCACGAATCCACCGATAGACTCTATTCGTGAAGAAGTTGTTATGTCTCTCACATGCTTTATTGGGCCTGAGAGAAACTTGCTGGAGACAACACCGGAACATGTCCATCGGTTAGAGCTGCATCACCCCATCATTTCTAACGATGAGCTTACCAGCATCAGAGATATCGACCGAGATGGCTGGACAACCAAAACCATCGACATCACTTTTGAGAAGGCTAGCGGTTGTGCCGGTATGTTGGCGCAGATTGACCGGATTTGCGAGGAATCCTCACAGGCCATCAGAGACGGCTACTCTTTCGTAGTCCTTTCAGACCGCAATATTGGTGCGGATCGTATGGCCTTGAGCGCTCTAATCGCCTGCGGTGCCGTTCACCATCACCTGGTGGCTAGCCATGAGCGCACCCGCATCGGCATCATTGTGGAAACAGGTGAAGCGCGAGAAGTTCACCACCACTGCCTATTAGTAGGCTATGGCGCTGATGCGATTAATCCTTATCTTGCCTTTGAAGCCATTTGGCAGTCTTTGCAAGACGGCCTGTTAAACAAAAATATCTTTCCCAACAGTTCTTCAATTGTGAAGGGATACAAGAAGGGCGTCGGCAAGAGCATGTTGAAGGTGATGGCCAAAATGGGCATCTCTACTCTGCAGTCTTATAAAGGTGCACAAATTTTTGAAGCCGTTGGTCTCGCCGATGAAATCATCGATCGATGCTTCATGGGTACTGCTAGTCGTGTGCAGGGCGTCAATTTTACGGTCCTGTTTGAAGAGATGAAACTACGTCATGAAATCGGCTTCCCAGTGCGTGATCAGAACCTGATTCCCGTCCTGCCGAACCCTGGCGAGATTCACTGGCGTCGTGGCGGTGATACTCACATGTGGGATCCTGAAACCATTTCTAACCTGCAGATCGCGAGTCGGACTAATGATGAAGAGGCGTACTGGAAATTTGCCGATCATGCGAATACGGATTCCACCCAGCGTTCCACTCTCCGCGGACTGATGGATTTCAAAAAAGCCAGTGATCCATGCGATATCAATGAGGTTGAGCCGGCATCAGAAATCGTCAAACGATTCTGCACAGGAGCAATGAGCTTCGGCTCTATTTCGGCCGAAAGTCATGAGACGCTGGCGATTGCAATGAATCGCATCGGCGGAAAATCGAACACGGGTGAAGGAGGTGAAGACGTCGCACGTTTTACACCGATGACCAATGGCGATTCAAAGCGTTCGGCGATTAAACAGGTCGCTTCCGGCCGCTTTGGTGTCACCATCTGGTACCTCACGAATGCCGACGAACTGCAGATAAAGATTGTTCAAGGTGCGAAGCCAGGAGAGGGCGGAGAACTTCCCGGTAAAAAGGTAGATCAGACGATTGCCGATATCAGGCACTCAACGCCCGGCGTGGGCCTTATAAGCCCGCCGCCACACCATGACATTTACTCTATCGAGGATATCGCGCAGCTGATTCATGATTTGAAGAATGCTAATCCTAGTGCAAGAATCAGTGTCAAACTCGGTTCCGAAATCGGAGTAGGAACCATTGCTGCCGGCGTTACCAAGGCAAAAGCGGATCACCTGGTAATTGCCGGACATGACGGCGGTACCGGCGCATCTGCCATCACCTCGATTAAACACGCAGGTCTGCCGTGGGAGCTCGGTATTGCGGAGACCCATCAGACACTTGTGAAGAACAATTTGCGGTCACGTGTCGTCCTGCAAACAGACGGGCAAATAAAGACGGGGCGCGATATTGCTATAGCGGTGCTATTGGGCGCAGAAGAGATAGGCTTTGCCACCGCACCACTAGTGACACTGGGTTGCATTATGATGCGCAAATGTCACCTGAATACCTGCCCTGTTGGAATTGCCACGCAGGATCCAGAGCTGCGCAAGAAATTTTCTGGTAGCCCAGATTCTGTAGTGAACTATTTCTTTATGGTGGCCCAGGAGCTTCGCCTAATAATGGCCAGTCTTGGAATTCGAACTGTTAACGAGATGGTCGGACGCGCGGACCTTTTGGAAATGCGCCATGCAGTTGACCATTGGAAGACCAACGGCCTTGATTTCAGTAGCATTCTTACCCCCGCAGAGATCGTTTACGAGGGAACGGAGGTCTATCAAACAATCGAGCAGGATCATGGCCTCGACAAGGCCCTTGATAACCTTCTGATCGAACTGGCACAGCCGGCGCTAAAGAGCGGCGAGAGAGTCCATATCGAACATGAGATTATCAATATTAACCGAGTTGTCGGCACTATGCTGTCGCACGAAGTTGCCAAAGCGACGAACGGAAAGCTCCTGCCTGATGACACTATCCATATTAAGCTCAACGGTTCAGCAGGACAAAGCCTTGGCGCGTGGTTAGCCAAGGGCATTACTTTGGAAGTTGAGGGCGACTGTAACGATTATGTCGGAAAAGGTCAGTCGGGGGGCAGAATCATTGTCTATCCGCCAAAATCTAGTACATTTAAGCCCGAGGACAATATCCTTGTTGGTAACGTTATAATGTACGGCGCAACTTCTGGCGAGTCTTACTTCAACGGCATCGCAGCGGAACGCTTTTGTGTTCGCAACAGCGGCGCCATTGCTGTCGTCGAAGGTATTGGCGATCACGGCTGTGAATACATGACCGGTGGCCGCGTGGTAGTGCTGGGAAAGACGGGTAGAAACTTCGGAGCCGGCATGAGTGGCGGCATTGCGTATGTATGGGACAAGGACGGAGATTTCGAGCGCATGTGTAACTCGGAGACGTTCGAACTTGAAGGTGTCGAAGCTAATGAGGATATCGATGAGCTGCGCACCCTCATAGAAAACCACAAAAAGTACACCGGGTCTGCAGTTGCGGAGAATATTCTAAACAACTGGAAAACTGAGCTCATTCGATTCGTTAAGGTCATGCCAACTGACTACAAACGGGTTCTTGAAGAGATGTCACGAGAAAATATAGCAACCGCAGCAGTCGGTTCCTAGGAAGACTATTGATTATGGGAAAAGTAACCGGATTTAAAGAATACATTCGAGAGACCGAGCCATATCGTGATCCCGCCCTGCGTATTATCGATTTCAAAGAGCTCTATACCGAGCACAACGACTCGCATCTTCAGACACAAGGCGCTCGGTGCATGGACTGCGGCGTGCCTTTTTGCCAATCAAACAATGGCTGTCCGGTGTACAACCTCATCCCGGAGTGGAATGATCTGGTGTACAACGGACGGTGGCAGGACGCTCTTGATCGCCTACACACAACCAATAATTTCCCTGAATTTACGGGCCGCGTATGCCCTGCGCCCTGCGAGGGTGCGTGCGTACTTGGTATCACAAGCCCGGCGGTTACCATCAAAAATATTGAATGTGCCATCATTGATCGGGGCTTTGACGAGGGCTGGGTAACGCCAAAAGTAGCCGGTGACAGTACAGGCAAAAGTATCGCCATCATCGGCTCTGGCCCGTGTGGGCTAGCTGCAGCGGAGCAATTAAATACAGCCGGGCACAAGATCACCGTCTACGAGCGGGCCGACCGACTCGGTGGTCTTTTGATGTACGGTATTCCTAACATGAAACTCGACAAAGATGTGGTTGAACGTCGTGTACAGCTTATGCGTGATGCAGGTGTCGAGTTCATCGTCAATGCCAATGTTGGAAAAGATATAGATCCCGCCACACTTGTTGCAGAAAATGATGCAGTACTGCTCGCCACTGGAGCGACACTGGCGCGCGACCTGCCCATTTCAGGACGCGATGCAAAAGGTGTGCACCTGGCGATGGAATTCCTGACCGCCAACACCAAGAGTCTCCTCGATTCGGGACTGGAAGACGATAATTATATTTCAGCAAAAGACAAAAATGTTATTGTCATTGGCGGTGGTGACACGGGTACTGACTGTATAGGCACGTCCTTACGCCACGGATGCAAATCACTGGTGAACTTTGAGCTCTTACCGAAGCCGCCCGCTGAACGCGCCGACAATAACCCCTGGCCGCTTTGGCCGCGTATCTATCGCGTCGATTATGGCCATGCCGAGGCAGAAGAAAAATTTGGAGATGACCCGAGGGTCTATTCCATTATGAGCAAGGAATTCGTTAAAGACGATCAGGGCAATCTGACCGGTATTGTCACAGTGAACGTCGATGATCAGCTAAAAGAAATTCCGGGTAGTGAGAAGACTTGGGAGGCAGACCTCATCATGTTATCGATGGGATTTTTACAGCCAGAGCACTACATCAACGAAGCACTTAGCATGGATATTGATGGACGAGGCAATTTCAAAGCGACAAAGCAGGATTATCGCACCAGCGTGTCAAAAGTCTACGCTGCTTCTGACTGCCGACGGGGCCAAGACCTTGTGGTTCGCGCGATCAATGAAGGACGCGAAGCCGCACGTGAAATTGATCGCGACTTAATGGGCAACACACAATTACCTTAAGGCAAAATCTTCACTTGGCAAGAAGAGGGAGCCAGCCTTCCGCTTCTCTGCCCTCTCCCTGTATTTCGCTATGCCGCGGTGCCGGAAGACGTCGACTCTCTCTGCAATGAATCGTGCGGGCAGCAATGCAAAAAATGCGCTCTCTATTGCGCCTGACGAATCAACGGTAACGTATTCTTCGTGAGCATGCGTTTAGGCCACGTTATGAAGCGAATCCATAGGTGCTGCAACGTCGCCTGCTGCATGATCAATCAATGATCCCCGCTCGGAGCGCCAAAAAACACCTTTAAGCATGGCTAGGCCAACTTGTCTTGCATTAATAGCCAACTGCTTCGCCATTTCCTCGCCGTAACTGTTAACAGCGAATACTTTCTTAATACTTGCACCATAATCATCGGGCCAGCTCGCCTCCCAATACCAGCTTTCTTTGATGCTGCCATCGCGGCGCTTGTAGCGCTTAGCGTAGGTGCAAACCCCGCTAATACCCGATGTATTGTTGGACCGTTTGATGCAGCAAAACTCCGATCGTGTTATAGGCGGATTCTGACAAACAATATGGTCGCGGTAGCGCCTAGCCTCCTGCAAAGCCGCCAGCTGCCCTCCATGTTTGCGGTCCGGAAAATTTTTCACATATCCCTTGCCGTGTCGGCGCAAACTTACACGCCACGCATGGGCGTGATAGGCCTCGTCATCGATACGCGATAGGCCATAGTTGTTATCATTTTTTCCATTTATAGGCTGCACACGACGTCCCCACTAGCTTTTTTCCTGCCTTGATTTGGTGCTCTTATGGTTATCGCAACAGCGTGTCCAAAAGGACTTTCTGCAGATAATGCTTTGCATTTCTATCCAGTCCACACAGGTCTTCGATCATTATGGCTCTGTTCTGGATTAAGGAACTCAGAGTCTCCGACCGTATTTCAAGACGAATAAACTGATGCTCCTTAGACTTGCCGGGCGAACAGCTCAGATTATCGCTGCCGCTGCTGCCACGATCACAGGCCTGCCTGCTATCAGCGACTACTACTGTGCCTGCAATTTCAGCATTGAATACTCTCATTTATTGCGCCCCCCGCGACTAGTGATAAACCGTTTCTTCCGGAGTCATCTCGACCCGAGTGGGTGCTGGGCGAGACCTTCGTGGCGTAACAGTATGCTGCCTGTTTTGCGAATTTAGACGCATAATATGCATGTAAATGCGCGCTTCAAACTCGGGCGACATGTTTAACATCGCTTCATTACGCAGCCGAAAAATTGCGGCCTGACGGATTTCCGTGACAGCATCGGCACGGCCGCTTTTCTCAAGCGCCTGTGTAAGCCCAACTAGGGTCTGTATAAACCATTCTAGGCCGGTAATAGGCTCAATCGCCCGAGTTGTCAGGATAATTTCCGCTGTCTCAAACGCACACCCCATATGGACTAGCGCCTCGTCCCAGTGCTCCCCTTCAGACAGCGACCGACCGGTATCATAAGAGTTAGCGCACCAGTGCAAAGCCTGATCAGGTCTTCCGCGCAGCCACTCGCGATGATTGGCACACAAAAAGTTGAACTTCATATCTTATCTCCTAAGGTAGTCACAGTTGGATCAACCATATCCCAATCACTTTTTAAATGCAAATGATTCCCATTCTTGTTAAGAATCGAATCACAACGACTGCAGCCGCTGCAAAACCAGAGCTTTCCTTGGGCCACAAGCTAAATCTTACGGAGAATTCCATCGGTGGTAATATCAAAATGTCACGCAGCTCGTATGTTCGCGTTAAAGCTGTCAATAACTGCCTGTCGGGCTCTGGCCTTTGCGGCCGTCTTACATCACTACAAGGGAAAAAAATGATTGCGCTATTACCGTTAGTGGCCGTCATCGCTGCCATTTTCGTTTACTTTTATTATATGAAATGGCGAGACCAGTGGGTTCGCAGCCGCCCTTTTCCTGAGGAATGGCTCGCCTATCTGACGGAAGCGCTAGCGGTCTATTCTTGCCTATCCTTGCAAGAACAGCATCGGCTGCGTCAACTTATTCTGGTGTTCCTCGCTCGTAAACGATTTTACGGATGTGCCGGATTGGTCGTGACCGACCAGATGCGAGTCATCATTGCAGCAGAGGCATGCCTTCTGCTGCTGAATCACGGCTGGGCAGTCTATCCTAAGCTATCCTCCGTGCTTATTTACCCGTCTGCATTTCGAGTAACACGCGAGGAGCTTCAGCCAGATGGGGTTGTGAAATCCTCAGAACACCATGTATTAGGAGAGTCATGGGGCAGCGGTCGAGTCATTCTTTCTTGGGATGACGTTGAAAGTGGCGCGACAGACTTCACAGACGGTCACAACGTGGTATTGCATGAGTTCGCTCACCAGCTGGATGCCGAGTCCGGTACGACTAATGGAGCACCACGGCTACGCCACAATACTTATAAATCTTGGTCTAAAGTGTTTATGGAAAACTTCGAGGATTTGAGAGAGCGTAGCCGGAGGCACCAGACGACAGTCATGGATACCTATGGCGCTACTAATCCAGCAGAATTTTTTGCGGTCGCCACCGAGACTTTTTTTGAAGAACCACACCAATTGTATGAAACACGCCCTGAGCTATATAACGAGCTTTGCCAGTATTATCAACTGGACCCAAGACATTGGCACCCCAAAGGCGCTTCTCAGAACACCCACACACCCTACAAATAAATTAACTTGAACCATGAACGAGACGTGCCAGTGGCCTGATAAGCCACTGCAGCAGGTAGACGCAGACTATCTTGCCTGTACGGCACTATGCATCTTACAAGCGATCACACTCGGAGCGTAGCCAGACCATATGGCCCTAAGATCACGATTTTTTAACAACTATATTTTCGCCACTCGCCTTTTACTTTCCCATTCCTCACTTTCATTAACAACAGTGCTATATACTAAAAGAGCTTATAAACAAATGTATCCGCCGGCCAATAACACAGCCACTGCGGTCTAATAGACGGGATCCGGATGTACGAAATACTTCCAGTAGCAATTGCAATAACGTTGTTAACATCTGTTTTTATCTGCGTGAGATGGGGCAACGTCAGGTGTGTTGGAAAAACACCGGTGTCGCTGCTAGCGTTTTCAGCGATTTTATTCACCTCTGGACTAGATGTTGGCTTGATCATGTTTCCTCTTGTCGAATTCCCAATATATGCCACTGAAGATGACTACAGTTTCACCAATCCGCTGGCGATTGAATTCGGTTTTTGGGGCTTTTTGGTTTGGGCCTTCTATTTTTTAACCACCTTCTATTTTTGCATTGTTGAGCCCAAACTAGGTCTGTTTCAATACCGGCCTATCCGTTGGATTAACAACCTAATTATTATTTCCACCTGTGCATTTACAGCGTATCTTTTTCTCAGTTACGCGCCCACTTATATCGATGGAATCTCCCCTCTACAGCAATACCTCTTGGTGGGTTTAATCATTTTTATGGCAGTTTGTTCGAGCACTCATGTCCGTTATATAAAATTGCTCAGCATCGCATCTAGCGCATTATTTATACTGCTAACGCTAGTAATGCTGGGGGCATCTGGAGCATCGGTCTCAGCCTACATAGAATCATTATCTAACCTAACGGGCTATTTTAAAAACATTCATCGCTTTGTCGGCCCTATCAGTGACTATCACGGCTGGTATTTGTTCTGGTGGTTTGCGTGGAGCATTATGATCGGCCAGTTTGTAGCAAGATTTGTCAGCGGGATGAAAACCTGGCAGTTGTTAGTCGCTTTATTGGTGATCCCGTCCGTTGCTATAGCACTCTGGTTTTCAACACTCTATTACTATTTTTCTAATGGCATTGCTGTCGCAGGACTATTGCGCTGGGCGATGGTAATCCTCGGGATTATTTTCGTCATTAACTCACTGGACTCGCTTATCCGTCTGTATACCGACAATCTGGGTTTCAACATAGAGAAACTCGGACTAGCACAATACGTTAGTGGAAACTTTTTATTAATCGGGTCTCTGGTACTGCTATACCAGTTGACGCCGCTTAAAATTGAGTGGGTAGGTTTAGTCGTCATTGGACTATATATCGCTATCTATATCCTGGTGTTCAAGAACAGAAGCAAACTCCGTGACAGCATTACTTGCGCGAACGATAGCTCTAAAATTTGAGATCATGGGAATAATGAAAACAGTAAAAACTTACGACTATATCGTTATAGGCGCTGGCTCTGCCGGGGCAATCGTTGCGTCTCGCCTTAGCGAAGACCCACGCCGCACGGTATTGCTTATTGAATACGGAGGCAGCGATCGTAGTCTTTTTATTCGTATGCCTTCGGCACTGGGTATTCCAATGAACAGCAAGAAGTACAATTGGGGCTTCACGTCTGCCCCGGAGCCATACTTAAACAACCGACGAATGAATTGTCCCCGAGGAAAAGTGCTCGGCGGAACTTCATCAATAAACGGGATGGTTTACGTCAGAGGCCACGCACATGACTATGACGAATGGGAGTCTCTTGGCGCCGTCGGCTGGAATTACCAAAGCTGCTTGCCTTACTTCAAAAAACTAGAAAATCATCAGTGCGTCAGC
This sequence comes from uncultured Haliea sp., assembly GCA_913062625.1. Classification (GTDB taxonomy): domain Bacteria; phylum Pseudomonadota; class Gammaproteobacteria; order Pseudomonadales; family Halieaceae; genus Marimicrobium. The sequence continues at coordinate 57,628 of CAJXWP010000007.1, forward strand.
AGCGAATATGCTGGCTGTGATGGACCTGTGGCCATTAGCGGTGGCAATAACATGAGCAACCCACTCTACAGAGCTTTTATCGATGCTGGGGTCAATGCAGGCTATCGTGAAACAAAGGATTACAACGGCTACCGACAAGAAGGATTTGGGCAAAAATTTATGAATGTGGATGAAGGCGTTCGAGCTTCCACAAGTCATGCTTATTTAAAAGCAGCGAAAATGCGCAAGAACTTGACCCTGTTAAAGCATGCTTTAGTCAAAAAGATTCATTTTTCAGAAAAAACAGCGACGGGGATTCTGTGCGAATTTGGAGGCTCAACCTTTCAATTTAACGCGCGACGCGAGGTAATTCTCTGTGCAGGGGCAATCGGATCGCCACATTTACTGCAGGTATCGGGCGTAGGACCGAAGGCAACGTTGCAGGCGGCCGGAATAGACTTAGTGCATGAGCTGTCTGGAGTCGGTGAGAACCTACAAGATCACTTGGAGTTTAACTTTCAGTATCGCTGTAAACAGCCTATAAGCCTCAACAGCCAACTGGGTTTTTTTAACAGGGCTTTGATCGGGGCACGATGGCTGTTGTTTAAAACTGGCCTAGGCGGCACGAATCACTTTGAATCCTGCGCTTTTATTCGATCTAGAGCGGGAATTCAGTGGCCAGATATTCAATATCACTTTTTACCCGGTGCTATCACCTATGATGGCGGCGTGGCATTTAAAGGCCATGGATTTCAGGTACATGTTGGTCATAATAAGGCCACGAGCCGCGGTCATGTGCGAGCGACTTCAGCCGATATAAATCAGCATCCAGAAATACTGTTCAACTATCTGTCAACAGAACACGACAGACAAGGCTTTCGTGACTGTGTGCATTTAACCAGAGAAATTATGCGCCAACCGGCGATGGATGCTTACCGAGGCGATGTCATTCAGCCCTCGGTTGAGGTGCAAACTGATGAGCAAATTGATGCCTTTATACGAGAGTCAGTTGATAGTGCCTACCATCCTGCGGGCACCTGTAAAATCGGTGCCGATGCTATGGCCGTTGTAGATCCAGATCTTAGAGTAAGAGGCTTAAGAAACTTACGAATTATTGACTCGTCGGTGTTCCCCACGGTGCCCAACGGTAATCTGAATGCACCAACCATGATGCTTGCAGAGCGCGGTGCAGATTTAATAAAAGGCACCATAGAGCCTTCAATATCAGCAGCGGTCTATATAGACGAGCAGTGGCAGACACGACAAAGAGAGTGTGTCACGGTGTAATGACGCAGGAGTACTAACAAATAAATTAGGCGTACGGCATTGTCGGTGACTGAGTGTCAGTTCACCTATGTTGTATAAGGCTCTGTGCACTGAAGAACCGGAATAGCTCGATGACCGGAGACCCCAGACTCAGGCTGTCTAGTGCACAGCAGGTAGCTTGCCAATACGTCTCTAAAAGTTGATCCAAAGACATTTAGATCGCGTACGGTATTGTCAGTAGATACGGCACTAACATCGCAACCCACACATCTATAGAAAAGTAGCGTTTATGCATAAGGTTGGTCTATTTTGGTTTCACACCGATTTACGCGTCGTCGATAACCCCGCGCTTGTGCAAGCCTCTCAGGAAGTAGATCGTCTGATTTGCATTTACTGCTTGCCGCCGATCTCTCACGGAAGGAAATCTCCAAATTCGTTGTCAGATCATCGGCTACAGTTTCTCCAAGAAAGCCTCATAGGGTTAGATAGCAGCCTGAGGACGCTAGGCCAACAACTCGACGTCATCTATGCACCTGCCCTGGAAACGATTGCACAGCTCATCACGCGCCATGATATTGGAGCAATCTACGGGACTTCTAGCGCAGATTATGGCGTTAATGAGGTCTGGAAACTGCTAAGGGACCGCTATCCTCTGATTACTTTCAGTCAAATAAGCGGTGGCAGTTTGATTAGCTCTCTGCAATTGCCTTTTCCGGTAGACGAGCTGCCTGATAGTTTTTCTAAGTTTCGTCGTAAAGTAGAGCCCATTGAGATCAGTGAGCCATTAATAGCACCGGACTCACTGCCGCGACGCCCAGCGAATGCGACAGCCAGTGAGTGGCTGCGACTATTTCCGGCATTTATGCCTAACCCGAGCCCTTTATTCAGCGGTGGTGAGCATAATGGAATCGAGCATTTGCAGGGATACTTCGCTAAAGATTTAGCCAGCAGCTATAAAACAACACGGAATGGGTTAGACGGCATGGACTATTCAACGAAGTTCAGTCCGTGGCTAGCCAACGGCAATCTGTCTCCAAGGACAGTAATGAAAGCGCTCAAAGGGTATGAGCAGTTCGTAGAGAAGAACGATTCGACTTATTGGATCTATTTTGAACTTTTGTGGCGTGACTATTTTCAATACTATGCCCTGAAGTACGGCGTTCGATTATTTTCCTTTAGTGGCATTAAACAGCACAAGCCAGGCACGAGTTTTTATGCCGAGCGCTATCAAAAATGGTGCCAAGGCAACACGCCCTACCCTATCGTGAACGCCTGCATGAAGCAGCTTAACAGCAGCGGTTACTTGTCGAATCGTGGTCGTCAACTGGTTGCTAGTTGCTTTGTGCATGAACTCAATCTCGATTGGCGCTATGGAGCTGCCTATTTAGAACAGCAGCTGATCGACTATGACGTCGCGTCTAATTGGGGTAACTGGCAGTACTTGGCCGGAGTGGGCGCGGACCCCAGAGGCCACCGTCAATTTGATCTCGCCAAGCAGACAAAAATTTACGATCCAGATAATCTTTTCATACATAAATGGGATGGCGAGAATTGTTCTTCGGTACTGGACTCAGTGGATGCTGCAGACTGGCCTATTCTCGACACTGTTACGGCAGCTAAAATATGAGCAAGTTCCACACCATTAGACTTATTCTCGGCGATCAACTGAATCGCGAACACTCCTGGTATAAAAGCAAGGATGATGGCGTCCTCTATGTGATTGCTGAGCTACACCAAGAGGCCACTTATGTTACCCACCACATCCAGAAGCTTTGCAGCTTCTTTGCTGCCATGGCTGATTTCGCTCAATCTCTAGGGGCAGACTGCCATACGGTTCAGCACTGCACCCTAGACGAGACGGTTCAGTACGAAAACCTCAGCCATATGATCCGTTCTTTGTGTGAGCGCCACGGGGTCGAAAATTTCCACTATCAAGCTCCTGACGAGTTTCGTTTAACAGAGGAGATGCGGAACTTAGATTTAGGTCCCGAGCTGTGCATAACCTGTTATGACAGCGAGCATTTCTTGCTACCGAAGGACGAAATCGGCAAGTATATCAACGCGGGCAAACATAACCGCATGGAATCTTTCTACCGCAAGATGCGCAAACGTTTTAATATTCTGATGGCGGCAGATCAACCCCTTGGCGATCGTTGGAATTTTGATGGTGATAACAGGAAAAAGCTGAAGCCCGCAGACCTTGCAGTTGTGCCGGAACCGTTACTATTTAATAATGATGTCGGCGACATTTTGCGGCGCATCGAAAAACATCAGATAAAGTCTTTAGGGAAAGCGGCTGAGAGTTTACCTTGGCCTATCAACCAGCATCAGGCCATGCAGCTGCTGCATTTTTTCTGTCAGCACTGCCTACCAAATTTCGGCCGTTTTCAAGATGCGATGACTCGACACGGTGAAAACCGCTGGAGCCTTTATCATTCGCGGATATCCTTTGCGCTGAACAGCAAGCTGCTGCACCCCCTGCAAGTCATTGAAACCGCCATCGAGTATTTCGAGCGGACAGACTCCAGCGTTGATTTGGCGCAGATTGAAGGTTTTGTGCGCCAAATTCTAGGTTGGCGGGAATATATCCGGGCTGTCTACTGGTCTAATATGCCGGATTATGCTCAACACAACGAGCTCAATGCTCAGCGTGATCTGCCTGAGTACTATTGGACAGGAAAAACAAAAATGGCGTGTATGCATCAAGCCGTAGACCAATCACTGGATTATGCATACGCGCATCACATTCAGCGGCTGATGGTGACCGGAAACTTTGCGATGCTTGCAGGCGTTAATCCTGATCAGGTTGATAACTGGTATCTGAGCATCTATATTGATGCTGTTGAGTGGGTAGAGATGCCCAATACTAGGGGCATGAGTCAATTTTCTGACGGAGGCCTCGTTGCCACCAAGCCCTATGCCGCGAGTGGTAGTTATATCAATAAGATGAGCGATTACTGCGGCGACTGTCATTACAGTGTTAAAGAGCGTTTTACTGAACAGGCCTGCCCCTTTAACAGCCTGTATTGGCATTTTATGCAGCGCCACGGCGACAAATTTTCTCGCAACCCGCGAACGGCAATGGCTTATAGAACCTGGGAGAAGATGGATTCAAACGTAAAGCGCGATATTTTAGTGCGGGCCGAGCACTGTTTGGTAAATATAGAAAGCCTATAACCCCTGCCGCCAACTCTATCTAGCACTTCAAACAGCTATGCGTGCTGATCAATAGCCGGCGCCATATTTTTTATTTTTCTGCGGAGGCGGGAGTCCAGAAGATGCGAACGGTTTTCTTCCCAAACTCTATGGCTGCGTCGCGGTCTGATCCCATAAAAATATCAATTCGTTTAGTAAATCGCTTATTCAACTTGTCGCGCACCAGATAGTATTCAGGAAAACCTTCAATCCTGACCTTTGCATTATGCACCAATCCAATTCCGATTAAATCGCGCGACACAGCAATGGAAGGGATATTGATGTCGAGCTTGTCTCCCCATGCACCGATTTCTGGATCACCTTGGGTCTGCCCCGGCAAAGCATTGTAGGCAGTTCCCTCTACCTCCATAGTCATTTCATCACGCGCACAGGAGCTGCACACTAAAACCACAAAGACCAGCGCTACACGAGAAAATATTTTCATCCGAGGCTATCCAAAGGGTTGGGCTAAATAGTGAGATTTATCATTGTTAGCTATCGTGGCAATCAATGGGCTGGCTCACAAAGAGATACATGGGCCACTGCTACATTGGAGTACCATGCTTGTACTGTGAGCATCCCAAAACCCGCTGACACAGTCAAGCGTGTGCCTGCAAATACGCTTTGCGAGTATCCCCACAAGAAGCGAAAAAGCATCAGCTATATTCTCTGACAGCCCTCACATCGATGCCCGCACCCTGTCAGGGTTTTGGCAACCCATGGGCATCCCAGGCACCGGGCACCGTCCTCCTCACCAAAAGCCGTATCAATGTGCAGAGGACTAGCGACCCCAAGGAAGTCCATGTTGGGGTGGCACCTCTCCAAGCGCACAAATCGGATTGAAATCGAATGTTTAATTCAGACGCTAGGGTTTAATGTGTTTATAATCATCATTGGCGCTGACAGCGGATGCATAAAGAACTTGTCCTGCCATAAAATGCGACTCAAATAGCAGCTTACCCGCCTACGCTGGACCAACTAAATCGGATAGATACCAATGCAGAAAAAAGGGTTGAGGCGCGGTTTGCCGCTGCTGGTGTTGGCGGCTTGTATCGCGGTTGCTTTTGTTATGATTGCCAGCAGATCAGAATTGCCACAGCGCGATGATGTGGTGGTGGCGCCACTCGTTGATGTTCTGACAGTGGCACCCGGGGCGGTTGCGGTCACCATATTGTCTAGAGGAACCGTGCGCTCTAAACACGATATCGAGCTGGTCAGCGAGGTATCGGGGCGAGTTATCAAAGTAGCGCCGGAATTTGTCGAGGGAGGGGCAGTATTGCAGGGAGTGACACTGTTAAACATTGACCCTATAGATTATGAAGTTGCTTTATCGGGGGCACAAGCGGGAGTGGCCAGTGCTGAGTTGTCTCTGGCAGAGGTTCAGGTAGTGGTAATGCGCGCCGCGATTGATGAGGCCAAAGCCCAAGTCCAGGCATCCAAGGACAGATTACGGCAGGCAGAGGTGGACCTCAAAAACACGGCAATAGCCGCACCTTTTGATGCCATTATTGATAGTAAGCAGGTTGATCTCGGGCAGTACGTGCAGGCCGGCTCGGCTCTGATGCGCTTGCTAAGTACCGGCAGTGTTGAGATCAGGTTACCGTTACTGGCATCCGATGTAAGCTTTGTGAACTATGGACAGTCTGCTGATGGCGGCTGGCCAGAGGCTTCACTGACAGCCAAGTTCGGGAATACTGACACCCAGTGGACGGCACGACTGGTGCGCCTGGAGCAACGTGTTGATGAGCAAACCAGGGTGTTCTATTTGGTCGCCGAAGTCGATAGCCCCTATGACACTAGTCGGCATCCAAAGCCATTATCTGTTGGATTATTTGTGGAGGCTGAGATTAAAGGCGAGCCTATTCCTGATGCCGTCGCTTTGCCCCGATCGGCGCTGTACGGTGATGACTCGGTCTTTGTCGTTGAGCAGGGTATTTTACGTAAACAGCCAGTTACCGTATTACGCAGAAACCAGGACACCGTCATAGCAGGTGACGGACTTTCTGCCGGGGACCAGGTAGTGCTTTCACGACTCGATATTATGGTGGAAGGTATGCCCGTGAATGTAGCGAAGTAGCGTGGAAAACCCATCAGAGAAAGGCCTTATCGCCTGGATGGCCAATAACTCAGTGGCTGCAAACCTCCTGATGTTGGTCGTTATGGTCGGTGGTTTAGCCTCCGTAGGCGGGATTACCAAGGAGGTATTCCCAACTTTTCCTTCTGATACCGTCACGATCACGGTTCCCTACCCCGGAAGTTCTCCGGAAGAGGTAGAAGAAGGTATTGTGCGCAAGATTGAGGAAGCGGTGCAGGATATCGTTGGAGTGGATGAGATCCGCTCTGTTTCTAGGGAAGGCTCTGGCGTAGTGACAGTGCAGCTTGAACCCGGAACATCTATGGGCAAAGCGCTAGGACAGATTAAGACCCGAGTGGACAGCATCGCCGCTTTTCCACTGGATGCCGAACAACCCATAGTGAATGAGGTACTCAGCAGGACTAGAGCGATGCGGCTGACACTTTACGGCGCGCTCGATGAGCGCCAGTTAAAGGATCTGGCTGAACAGCTGCGCGATGAGGTACTAATGCTTCCCGGCATTACTCAAGTTACGATTACCGGTGCGCGCGACTATGAGATATCGATAGAAGTATCTGACCCTGAACTGCGCCGCTACGGTCTGTCTTTCAGTGACATAACACGCGCTGTGCAAGCGCGATCACGTGATCTCCCTGGAGGAAAACTGCGCACAAAAACCGGTTCAATCACTCTTCGCTCTGTTGGGCAAGCCTACAGCGGTGATGATTTTGCAGCACTAACATTGATTAGCCGAGCTGATGGTACTCGGGTGACGCTGGGGGATGTTGCAACGGTGCGTGATACCTTTGAAGAACAACCGGTGCTCAGCCGCCTCAACGGTAAACCTGCGCTTACGCTCGATGTGGACCGAGTAGGTGATCAGGACGTACTGGCAATAACCAAGGATTTACGCTCGTTTGTCGAACGCAAACAGGCACAGTTGCCTCAGGGCGTTGAGTTGACAGCTTGGTCTGACCAAAGCGTGATCCTTAATGGACGGATTCAGTTGATGCTAAAAAGTGCATTACAGGGCGCCGTATTAGTCATGCTTACCCTCGCATTATTCTTAAACCTGTCGTTGGCATTTTGGGTGATTCTGGGTGTGCCTTTTTCCTTTCTCGGCGCGCTTTTAGTTATCAACTTGTTTGGTTTACCCGTTTCTATTAATGTCATTTCGGTATTTGGGTTTATCTTGGTGCTGGGCATGCTCGTGGATGACGGCATCGTTACCGCCGAAAGCGCCTATGCCCAGCTGGAAGAGGAGGACCAAGGGCTCGATAGCATTGTACGAGGCGTAAGAAAGGTGACAGTGGCAACCATTTTTGGCGCAATGACGACGATGCTGGCATTTGCACCCTCCTGGTTCGTACAGGAAGGTTTTGCCATGCTTTTGTCGCATATCGTACCCGTGGTGGTGTTGAGTCTGCTGTTTTCGTTATTGGAGACAAAATTGATTCTGCCATCGCACTTGCGACATATCCGTATATCTGCAAAACCGACGGACTCTACCACTCTGCGCGCGAGATTTTCAGCGGTGCAGCAGGGCTGTGCCAAGGCACTACAACATTTCGCAGATACCCGTTATCGATCTGCATTAGGCCTCGCAGTGCATTATCGGTATACCACGTTAGCGCTGTTTGTAGGTGGTCTGGTGATTTGCTTGGCGCTGGTGCCGGCGGGAATTGTCAGGTTCGTGTTCTTCCCCAACATCCCCTCCGACTCGATCACTATAAACCTGAAAATGCCGCAGGGTACCCCCTGGCAGAAAACCCACGATTACACATTGCGTATCGAGCAGGCGGCGATGGCTATGAACACGCGCTATCAAAAACAGACCAACTCCGAAGAGGGTGTCATTCTCGAGTTGATGTCGCTGTCAACAGAGGACACGGAGTCAAAGCTAACAGTAGAATTGTTGCCAAGCACCGAGCGCACTATCACGTCTATTGAGCTCGCGGGTTGGATCCGCGAAAGTCTGAGTCAACTCAGTGGCATACAGTCACTAACCTTTGATGCTAATGCGGGGCCTGCGGGGTCTGCCGTCAATGTTGAACTGTCAGGGCAGGACCTCGATATGCTCCGTGGGGCAGCCAGCGAACTGAAAGCTGCTTTGCTCACGTATGAAGGCGTCTTTGACATCAGGGACAGTTTTGATGCGGGTGGGCCAGAGCTTGATATCCGCGTTACCCCCGAAGGGGATGCTCTTGGGCTAGGCCAGGTTGAACTTGCAAAGCAGGTGCGTCAGGCTTTTTTCGGCGCTGAAATTCAGCGTCTGCAACGCGGTCGCGATGAAGTCAGGGTGTACGTGCGCTTTCCTGACCAGGAGCGAACTAATCTGGAGTCTTTACGGTCTATGTGGATCGATATCCCTGGGCGGGGGAAAGTGCCGTTTGAGGTGGTTGGTGAAGCCACAGAACGGGTTGGGGTCAGCGTTATCAATCGCTTCAATCGACAGAGGGTGGTCAGCGTAGAAGCGAATATCGATAAATCTAGGGTTGAGCCGGCTCAGGTTAATCGGGCCATTACTGACGACTTATTGCCGGATATTTTACTTCGTCACCCAGGCGTTTCGACGCGTTTAAGCGGTGAAGCAGAAGAACAGGCCGAGACCACCAATACCCTAGGCCTGGGCCTTGTCGCGGTGTTACTGATGATTTATGCGGCGCTGGCGGTGCCATTGCGCAGTTACGCTTTGCCTCTCATCATCATGTCGGTTATACCCTTCGGTTTGGTAGGGGCCATACTGGGACATCTCATTTTTGGTAACAGCGTGAGCATGCTATCAGCCATCGGCATGATTGGATTGAGCGGCATTGTTGTCAATGACAGCTTGGTCATCGTGGACCATATCAGCTCGCGCATCAACCAAGGCGGACAGCACTGGCGGGATGCAGTCATTGACGGCGGGGTCCGTCGATTCCGTCCCGTCGTGCTGACATCAGTGACAACCTTCATGGGCTTGCTGCCTATCCAGTTAGAAGCCTCTCTGCAGGCACAATTTGTCAAACCAATGGCGATATCTATCGCCTTTGGCGTGTTATTTGCCACTTTCATCACGCTGTTTCTGGTGCCGGTTCTCTATTTTGTGGGAAGAGATATCAGCAAACTTCTAGGTAACGCAGAGTCAGAACCGGAGACTGAGCAGAAAATCGCTGTTTAGCGATGCTCGCTATTGTTGGGTGATGGCACTAACGTCTCATCGGTTGACGGCCCCGTGGCCGAAGGCCTGGCGCAATACAACGTGGCTTGCCGCTTTTGAGCGCTACTGGCTAAAGGCTTTTTCCGGCTGATAGCTCATCGCTCGGATATAGCCTTCAACCCACTGGTAACGATCAATGCGAATAGCAATAATGATCGCGCCGGGATCCGCGATCAGCGGCATCAAGGTCGCATTGCGCTGAAGTAACACACTTGCAACTGATCGAGCGGTGTCACCCGTCAACTCACGCGCTTTGCCAAAACCGCTCATGGCAAACCCTTCGGTATGGTCACTGTTATTCCCCGTGCGGTTATCCCAAAGGCAAGTGACATTAGGGCTGTCACGCATATTTTTGACCTTTTGAGTGTCCTGTTTTGATACTAGATAAATCTCACACAGATCAGAAGAAAACGCATAGGCCATTAAATGCAGAGCCGGCTGTTGACCTCTGACAGTCGCCAGCACACACTGCGCCTGCTGGGTCAGTAAAGACGCTACCGTGCTTTTCATGACGCCTGACCACCCCGTTTATCGCGGTAAAGTCGACGGTAACGCACTTGAGCCCAAACCGTGTAAATACAATCCGAGACACTTCGTATCACAGGCCAACGTAGCCAACGATACAAAACGCCAAAACGGGTGTGCTGCCAAGCCGCCACACTCGCATCCAGACCTATCAGCAGCCGACCATCAGCACGCTTGAGGTGAAGGCGAGTTAACAAAGCCTGTTTAGCCGGCAAACCCGGGGCGTTGGTCAGAGTATGAATGTCCACTAATTGTAATTGAGGGTCGGCATGGACCTCCAGCTTCCGCATCTCAAACGAGCATAAGGGGCAGAGGCCGTCATAATAAAGAACATCTTTGGACATACCATACGCCTTAACATTATATTAGTATTTGATTTCACTTTACGTTGCCTAACGCGCAACGGATTGATAAACAGGTCATCTTTTCTCTAAGGCGACAGGACAGCGTGCTCATACGAGCTCAAGCTAATAAGCCCTTTTTGCCGGTGAATCTATCTGCAGTGGAAAACCAATCGTCTCTCAGGTACGTATTTATATTTATACTTTAAGCTTGGCTAAGCGCAGTAATGACTGACTCCTTTGATTCTCAATCTGGCGCCAAACTAAAGCCCACCAATTCTTACAGCGCCGTTGGAAATATTAGTCCGGCGCAGCGGGTATCACGAGCGGCACAGCTGCGCATCTGCCCGCTTTGCCGGCGTAACGTTGATCTGACTTTCCACCATTTAATCCCTAAAAAAATGCACCGCCGCCGATACTTCCGCAAAACCTACACACGCAAACAGATGGCCGAGGGCATTTATCTCTGTCGGCTCTGCCATACTGGCGTTCACGACCTGTTTGATGAAATGAGCCTCGCCAAGCAACTCAACACGCCTGCCTTGTTACAGGCAAACGCACTACTGGCTAAGCACTGTGAATGGGTGTCACGCCAACGCACCGGATTAAAACGCTAGACTATGCCTGTCCCCGGTCATATTGATCGCAACGTTATCGAGCAACTGCCCGAAGGCACCGGCGTTTATTATTTTATCGACAAAAGTGACACCATCCTCTATATCGGTAAAAGCATTCATATCAAGCGACGGGTATTAGAGCATTTTTATGCCAGCAACCGGGACAGCAAGGAGACGAAGCTAGCCCTAGCTACCCATGACATACGCTTCACCACCACCACCGGCGAACTCAGCGCACTATTATTAGAAAGTCGCGAGATCAAACAGCATAATCCACTGTTCAATCGTCGTCTGCATCGATATCGGAGACTCTATAGCTGGCAGCTCAATGCAGAGTCTGGTCGACTGTCGCCTAGGCTCGTTGAGGCGCAATGGCCACCGACGTCTGACACGCCACTCTATGGACTCTACCGAAGTCACTCCCAGGCCAACAAAGTGTTAAACGATCTGGCTGACAAGGGCCAGCTGTGCAGAAAAATACTGGGGCTAGAACAATCATCTCGGGGGTGTTTCAACCTGCAGCTCAAGCGCTGCAGAGGCGCCTGTGTTGGCAATGAGTCACTGACCGCTCACAACCGACGACTGCGCCACGCAATGTCCACGCATGATGCATTAACCTGGCCCTTCCCCAACGCCATTGCGATCCGAGAGGCGCCAACAGCGACACTGGCAATATTTGATCGCTACTACTTCTTAGGTCAAGCGATTGATATGACAGCGGCCGAGGCGTTACTCGCACAACCTGATCCTCAGCTGCTGGATCTGGACAGTTACCGCATTCTGTTGCGGTTTTTGCAAAACAAGGATTGGAGGGAAAAGATCATTTTAATGCCTGCAAAGGTCCTGTCGCGGTAGCTCCGCTAGACCCATGGGATCGAGTCTGATGGACTTAAGAAGAGGCCCTTCGCCATTATGAAACGCGCGCATCCTCAGATCGCTGTCACACTGAGAGCCAATCCGATGCGCCCTAAAATTGACCGCATTTAATAGGGCAGCCGGTGCAGACCCGAACTGACTAGCCTTCTTTAAGCGCATGCAGCAGGGCAGCAGCGACATCATCGGCCTGACCGAAAGTCATATTGTGGTTGGCGCCGTTCAGCTGAGTGAGTTTCATCTGAGGGACGTCTTCAAGCATACGGGCAGCGCCCTCAAAGGGAACGACTGCATCTGCGGTTCCCCAGATTGCCCACACGGCAATGTCAGTGCCACCCACGATGCGATAGCGATCCGATAAGTCAGCCATTGGAAAATATCGAAGTGTGGAGAGCAGAGAATCGGTGTAGCCTGCAAAGGCTGCCTGCTGGTCAAATTTGTCCAACATATGTTTGGATGCTCTTCCTGCATTGATTTCAGCCTCAATACCCTCACGGGCGTAACGATTACCAAAAACAGTAAATAGCCACTCACCTACGACGGGTATCGCCAGCGGTGACGCCTCAGGTGCGTCGCGCATATATCCCGCCGGAGCGATGAGTACTAGCTGCTTTATTTGCTCAGGGTGTGAGGCAGCATAGTCGACTACGTTGGCACCACCCATCGAGTAGCCCACCAGCGTCAAAGGCGTGTTGAGGTCCAATCCTTCAATCAAACCTGCGAGTTCGCTGTTGTACAAAGCCGAATCGTAGGGGCCTTCCGGTCGATCAGAGAAGCCCCTACCTAAATGATCAAAGCTGATAACCTGATAACCCGCTGCCAGGACGGCGGGTGTTACCTGTTCCCACACAAACTTAGGCGTGCCAAATCCATGGACGAAGATGACAGTAGGTGCATCGACGGGCCCCTCGCGGATATAAGACAGGATGCCGTGCTTCGTTTGAAGATAATTACCGCCCGCTGCGTCTCGCGCTGCCTGATCTAGGTCTCGCAGCTCTGCGCGCGCCACAGCAAAGGCCACTGCTGCCAGTACTAACAATAGCACCAGTGCTCGGGTGAAAAACTGAATCAGAAGTCGCATCGCCGGGTTCTTTTAAACTGCGTCTTTTCAGCGTAGCACGACTCTACCGATTTCAGAAGCGGACCCCGACCTTTCTAGGCTAACCGCCCACCGAACGCCGTACATCATCAATACGGCAAACGCCGGTTTTTTTACCTTGTCGTAACCTGCAAACAGGGCCAGATATTGTTGCGTCGGTTACACGAGATCCGGTAGGGCCTCGTCTTCTGGCACGAATTTTAACGCCAGCCCATTGTTGCAATAACGCTTTCCAGTCGGCCGCGGACCATCGTCAAAAATGTGTCCCTGATGACCTCCACAGCGGGCGCAGTGATATTCCGTGCGCGGCAATATCAGCTTGAAGTCCTTTGTGGTGCCAATGTTGTCGGCGTGCAACGGTTGCCAGAAACTGGGCCAACCCGTGCCACTGTCGTACTTATTGACAGACGAGAACAGCGGAAGATTGCAGCCAGCACACGTATAAGTGCCAGCGTTTTCCTCTTTGTTGAGTGCGCTAGAACCAGAGGGCTCCGTTGCATCATTGCGCAGCACCTGAAAACGATCATACGGCAATAACTTGCGCCACTCGGCTTCAGACAACTGTAATGGAAATTTTTTCTTGCTGGCGCCGGCGCTGCACGCAGTCAGGGGTAGTGTCGCGCCCACACCAAAGAAACCAAGCGCGTTACAAAAAAATCTTCTATTCACAATCAATCTCCCGTATGAAAATGTGCGACCCAGTGTACAGTTAGTTAAGATCAAGCGCCTTAAAGTTCAAACTAAAATGACCCACTAGAGTCAAACTAAGAAAGCGTGGCATCCTAGAGCCACTGGCCATCCGCGCTATTTTCCTTTCAATCACTTACACTATTCGATTGGCGGTTTTAACAGCAGTGCCGCAAAAGGCGGACTGCCAAACTGGCTGGATTTTCATTTTATCTCTAGTTTTTGTACTGCTATTTCTAGTTGCCCAATAGGAAGCTGGTCTCTCCCCGTAACGATTTTGTTATCCGTTGTGATCGACATTTTTGGCGCTACAGTCGGGTGAAGACATGTTAGAGGATATCGACGGACAACGGGATTAACCGCTCTGTGTAGTCAACTTGTCGATACCATTTTAGTTATAATAAGGTTCGATTCTTGAGATATGGTAGAGATGATGCGTAGATTTACAGAGAAGAATATACCGGATCAAAGTGGCAGTACCATCGTTATCACGGGAGCGAATACGGGGTTGGGGTATGAGGCCGCAAGGGCATTGTCGGCCCGAGGCGCCCGAGTGCTCATTGCCTGTCGATCACAGAAAAAAGCAGAAGACGCCATCGCTAAAATAGAAGCACAAAACGGCACGGTCGATATCAGCTATGTACCGCTGGATCTTGGAGACCTCTCCTCAGTGAAACAATGTGCTAGGCAGTTACAGACTGAAGACAGAATCGACGTGCTCATCAATAATGCCGGCATCATGGTGCCGCCCTATGAGCTAACAAAGGATGGGTTTGAGTCTCAGTTCGGCGTCAATCATCTGGGGCCTTTTGCTCTGACGGGCCTGCTGTTGGAGAAACTGGCAAAGACCCCCTCTTCCCGCGTAGTTAACACCAGCAGTCTCGCCCACAACACCGGCAGAATACGTTTCAAAGACATCAGTGCCGAGCAGCATTACAGTGCCTCCGCGCGGTACAGCATGAGCAAGCTGGCCAACCTGCTGTTCTCGTATGAGCTGCAGCGCCGTCTTGAGGCCGCGAACCTTCCCGTTGTGTCTGTCGCGTGCCATCCCGGTATTGCAAGCACAGAGTTGAGCAGACACATGCCGCGTGTGTTAAGCAAAGCCACTGAACTGCTGCAACCGCTGCTCAATACCGCTGCCGCTGGAGCATGGCCGACGCTTTGCGCTGCGACTTCTGCTGAAGTCGTGGGGGGCGCCTATTATGGCCCAGCCCATCGCTTCGAGACGGCCGGCCCTGCCAAAAGAGTGCGCTCTAACCGCGCCAGTCGCGACGCAGCTGTGGCCGCCCGCCTATGGAAGCTGTCCGTCGATATGACAGGCGTGAACCCTAGTATCTAGTTATCTTCCAAGACAGCGGAGCTTCCGTGCGGCGCCGACAGGCTCTACTAATGAGACCACAGGAGCCTGCCATTTCACCTGAAACTACTACCCTGCCCTACTCAACGCGGTGGAAATGGCTGTCCCGCTACACACCCCCAGTCAATTTTTAACGCAAACTAACAACCCGTCTTTATGGGTCTCCAAGGTGTTGTGTTATGTTGTGCTGTGCTGTGCTGTGCTGTGCTGTGCTACGTTAAAAAATTTATCGCATAAAATCTAATAACGAGTCCCAACTGGTTACATCGGCATGCTCATCATAGAAAAGAGGCATGCCGTATTTTTTGCCGATCTCAGTAGAGGTGGGATTTGTAAAACCGTGCTTAACGTTCGGGAACGACATTAGATGAAATTCGGCTTCTGCAGTTTGCATTTCTTTTACAAAAGCGGCGACACTATCAGGCCCTACCATTGGGTCTGCTCCGCCCGTAGCGATCAGTAATTTTGTGTTGATATTTCCCGCTCGTGCAGGGTGATCGGTTTCTAACAAGCCATGGAAACTCGCGACACCCGCTAACTCTGTCCCTAAGCGTGCCTGATTTAGGACGACTGCACCGCCGAAGCAGTAGCCAACGGCGTAAATACTTTCAGCCGCCACACTGCAGTGTTGGGCCAATAATTTTCGCGCTTCCTGAAATCGTGCATTTAATTTTTCTGGCTCAGCAGACGCGGTATTCATCATCTCTTCTGCCTCTTTGGGGTCATCTGCGATTTTTCCATGACCGTACATGTCAACGGCAATCGCGGCATAACCCAAATCGGCAAGTTTTTTCGCACGCCCTTTCGCATAGTCGTTTAAGCCCCACCATTCATGCACCACGATCACACATGCCTTTGGTTTAGCATTTGTAGGCATGCACAACACTGCGGTGCCAAGTTGATTTGGTAGGATGAGGGTTTCTTCATTGCTCATTGTAAAGTTCCTAAAAAAGTGAGGGAGGAAATGATTCTAATTTGGCTAAATCATCCAAGCGTCGATTGGATTATAGGGGGACAGTCATGTTATCGCACTAATATTTTTAAAGTCAGGCGATTCATCTTTATGAGCACCAGTGTATGCTGCAAAGGATAAGTTGAAGAGGACATCTTAACTCAGTGGCCGGATTACTTGATTACCACAATGTTCGCTGAAAAGCTGGCACGTTAACGCGTTGCATCGCTTATATAGGCCGTACGCGCACCCACTTCACCTGCACTGAGCAATTCGCGCCGAAAGACTAGTCAAGTGCTCCAATTACGCCCCTTAACCTGCACTGTTCCTAAACTGAGATGGTGAGTCTCCAGTTCACTTCTTGAAAGCCCTAAAAAATAAGAATTGATCAGCGAAACCCAACATGTAGCTGATTTGAGCCAGTGGCATTTCCTTATCGGAAATATATTGTTTAGCGAGTCTTCGTCGAACATCTAGGAGCAGTGTGCGGAAATTCGTCCCGTCATCTGGACTTCCCCGCGTTTGCTACACACCTAACAGCGTTAAAGTGTCAATCTATTAGAGATGTCTATGACTTCAACCTCACTGGTTTTACCGACGCGCTGGATGAGTCCATTATCCTTGAGAATATGAGCTTGGATTGCAATCCCAGCGGAGCCTAGATGAAGCCGGTTCGCCAGGGAAAAAGCGTAAAAATACGACAATCCTTAGTGCACGATATCCGCAAGCAGCCTTGCATGAGCTTCAGCCACGCCTGCGTCAGGCGACCGGGGTATCGTTACTTTATCCGCTATTGAGGATCTAAAAACACTATGCTGTACAGCGTTTTGCACGTTAGATAAACTCTCTAAAAACTAGCCTTATAGTTTGTTTCTTATGATGTCTTCTAGGCCATCGATAAAGCGCTCATGATCATTCGAGCTTGGCACTAACTGAATCTTCTCGCCCCCGTGTTCTTCAAAGATTTCTTGGTATTCGTGGCCAATTTCAATCACCGTTTCCAAACAATCTGCGACAAAAGCCGGACTAAATGCCAATAGCTTTTTCGCACCTTTTCTCCCTTGCTCTTCTACCACCTTATCAGAAAAAGGGGTAAGCCACTTTTTATCTAGGCGAGACTGAAAACAGACGGTATAGTCTTCTTCTTTTAGACCTAACTTACCAGCAATAAGCCGCGTTGTAGCATAGCTTGTCGCTTTATAGCACATACTATTCTTGTCGTTAATTTCAGTTTCACAGGGGACTTCAGTGCAAAGGTTGTCTCCCTCATAAACTTTATCGACATGCTTTTCCGGCAAGCCATGATACGAAAATAAAATATGGTCATAGTCTTTTAAATTAAAGGCCTTTGAGCGCTCAACAATAGAATCAATATAGCCGGCGTTATCCCAGAACTGATTGACAATACTTATTTCTGGTGTAGTCCACCACTTACTCATTATCTTCATAGCACGCTCAATGGCAGAACCACTTGACGCGCTTGCGTATTGTGGGAACAAAGGCAGGACAATGACATGATCGTAGTGAAGTGCCCGCATTTCCTCCATAACGTTGGCCATAGAAGGGTTTTGATAACGCATCGCCATGTACACATCGACATTCGACGACTTAAGTCGGTCTTTAAGCTTTTCCTGAACCTTTTGAGTGTGCACCAGTAAAGGCGACAGCCCCTCGCTAAGGTCCCAAAGCTCTTTATAAATTTTGGCAGACTTAGGCGCTCTGAAAGGTACAATAATGCCGTTCACCAGTAACTTTCTAGCGAGCCAGGGCAAATCAATCACTCTAGGGTCATTCAGAAACTCGCCTAAATAACGTCTAACATCACTGGTTTTGGGACTATCAGGCGTCCCCAATTGGATTAGTAGCACTGCTGTTTTCTTCATTTTTTAGCGCTTTCCTAGTAAACAACGGTGTTGGGGCAAAGGTATCACAATTACACCGCCATAATACGCGCGGTAATGAGATTTAGACCTTACGCCTCTATTAGTGAAACGCTCTATATCACTTACAACTTGACCGGCACGAGGTTCAATCTGAAAAAAAGGCACTTTCTCTATGAAATACGCTGAACGTGCCGCTATACTTCGCACCTCAGTCCTTATACCTCTGGTTCCAGTTAATGCGTAAAAATCTGTTAATAGCGTCGCTCATCTCTGCGGCGCTTTTTCTTTGGCTAGTCTCGGGCTTAATTTTCACTGATGTGGAGGACGAAGCCATGCCTGCAATTTCCGAGCAACAACGTAGTACCCAGCCGGAAACGGATAAAAATCGAGCAACGGTGCGAGCGGCGATGTCGCAGGCAGAGCAACGCGCTCGGATATTGATTTTGCGCGGTAAAACCGACAGTAAACGCAGTGTGGACGTTAAGGCAGAAATAGCGGGTAATGTTGTAAATCGACCGGCAGAGCGAGGCAGTCGTGTAGAGTCCGGTGACGTGCTGTGTCAGTTAGCGGTCGATGATCGGGATGCAGCCGTTGCTGAGGCTGATGCGGCACTCAAAGATGCTCAAATTTCTTATCAGGGCACCCTGAAACTCCAGCAGCGCGGCCTCCAGTCCGAAACTGCCATCGCCAGGGCAAAGGCAAAGCTCGAATCTGCTAAAGCGCAACTAAGACGGCAAGCGCTCAATTTGGCCAGAACGCGTATTGTTGCGCCTTTTGGTGGCGTCGTTGAAAACTTGCAAATGAACGTGGGCGATTACGCCACCCCGGGTGCGGTGTGTGCCACCTTAATCGACCTTGACCCTATGCTAGTGCGTGCTGATGTGACCGAATCTGAGGTTGGTAATATGGAGTTGGGTACTCGCGTTGTCGGCACCACCAGCAGTGGCGCACAGATTGTGGGCACGCTGACATTTATCGGCAAGCAAAGCGACCCCATGACGCGCACTTACCCAATCGAAATCACCGTTGAGAACGATGATTACAGCTTGCGCTCGGGGCTCACAACGACAGCGAAAATGCAGTTAGGTGAAGTGTATGCTCACAAGATTTCGCCGGCATTGTTTACGTTAAACGATGCAGGTGACTTAGGTGTACGCACTATTGACGACGATAACGTGGTTGAGTTTTTCAAGGTAGTTATAGTGGAAGACACTAACGAAGGCGCATGGGTCACTGGTCTGCCTGACACGGTAACACTGATTACCGTCGGGCAGGAGTTTGTACTTACTGGCGAGACTGTTGACCCGGTTTATCCAGCATCCTCATCTTATGAGACTAGCTCGGAGTGATAACTTCTTATATTGACTCGGCGATAGAGCGCTCCCGCACTACGATGTTGCTGATGGCGGTAGTCATTCTGTGTGGCTTTCTGGCCAGGGCAGCTTTGCCGATCGCTAACGACCCCCATGTTGAGTTGCCCCTGTTTATTGTCGGTATTATTCATGAGGGTATCTCGCCTGAAGACTCAGAGCGCCTCCTTGTTCAACCGATGGAAATCGAATTGCGTAAGATTGAAGGTGTCAAGGAACTCACCGCTAATGCATCTGAAGGAAGTGCCACATTATTAGTGGAATTCGACGCACAGTATGACCTTTCAGAGGCTTTATTGGACGTTCGAGAGGCGGTAGATCGTGGCCGTGCGGAAATACCCAGTACCGCAGAAGAACCCTACGTACGCGAGTTAACGGCCGATGATTTTCCTATTTTGCAAATTAATCTTATCGGATCGGGACTCGACGAGCGCGGTGTTTATGAGGCCGCGATCAAGCTGCGTGACGAGATCGAGTCTATTGCCGATGTACTGTCTGCGAATCTTAGAGGCGACCGGGAGGAAGTGCTTGAAGTGGTGATTGACACTGAAGCATTGCAGGCATACCAAATTTCCAGTGAAGAAATTATCGGCAGCCTGCAGCGTAATAATCGGCTGATACCGGCCGGCAGTATTGATACTGGGAAAGGGCGTTTTTCGGTAAAGATTCCCTCAGTAGTCGAAGAGGCTAGTGACCTTGGCGGCCTGCCTATACGCACTGTTGGAGACACCGTTGTCACGTTAGGCGATGTCGCGAGTGTGCGCAGAACCTTCAAAGATCGAACCAGTTATGCCAGATTTAACGGCCGCGAAACGATTTCGATAGAGGTGACTAAACGCAGTAACGCGAACACGGTCGAGACGGCTAGCAGGGTGTTAGCGTTGGTAGACAGCCTGCGCGCAGAAATGCCAGCAGGTATCGAGGTGGTTGCCTCGCAGAATCAGGCTGAGTATGCCAGCCTTCAGGTGACAGAGCTCCAAGGTAATATCGTCACAGCGCTGGCGCTGGTGATGGTGCTCGTCGTTGCTGCCATGGGTTTTAGAAGTGGTGTGATTGTCGGTATGGGCATTCCTGTATCTCTGCTGTTCGCTGTGACTATTGTTTATCTATTGGGATACACGTTTAACTTTATGGTGATGTTCGGGCTGCTGTTGGGGCTAGGTATGTTAATCGATGGCGCCATTGTTGTTACAGAGTATGCGGATCGAAAGATGTCCGATGGTATGGAGCATAAGCAGGCTTACTCGCAGGCGGTGAAGCGTATGTTCTGGCCCGTTATAGCGTCAACGGCTACAACACTTGCAGCATTTGCGCCGTTGATGTTCTGGCCAGGAGTGTCGGGTCAGTTTATGCGCTATCTACCGGTCACCGTGTTTAGTGTTTTGGTGGGTTCTTTGCTCTATGCCTTGTTGTTCGGCCCGGTACTAGGAACCTTATTTGGCAGGCCCAGCGGGCACAGCAAGAAGTCTGCAAAAATGGTGCATGTGTTAGAGACTGGGGATCCAACGCAGCTAGCCACTGTGACGGGTAGTTACGCCAGATTTCTTAGCAGAGTATGCGCAAACCCGCTGCGCACATTGAGCGTGATATTTTTGATACTGGTAGCGTCTTTCTGGGCTTACGGTAAGTTTGGCGTTGGCACTATTTTCTTCACGGATGGTGAGGCCCAGTATCTTCAGGTATCAGTGCTTGGCAGAGGAAACTTTTCGGCCGATGAGGTTAACCAACTGGTTTGGGAGGCTGAGAGTGAAATACTGCAAATAAAGGGCATACGATCCGTCAACGCTAGCACCATTCTGCCGGGAAATAATCAGTCGGGGAGTATCTCAAGCAGCAGCTCAGATCGTATCGGCGTTATTTTTCTTGAACTGCTAGCTGAGAGTGATCGCGAAATAAAAGCTGATGATATCGAGTTAGAGATTAGGCAGGCCGTTGCTACGCTACCTGGTATTGCGGTTGAAATTTTGCCGCTGGAGATGGGGCCGCCCGTGGGGAAACCCATTCAGATAGAACTGGCCTCGCGCGATCGTACGTTATTGGAGCCGGCAATGGCGCGGATTCGGGCCTATATGGATACACTGCCTGAGTTGTTATACATCGACGATACGGCTGCTCTGCCAACTATTGAGTGGCGTATAGCAGTAGATCGAGCGCAGGCTGGCATTTATGGTGCCGATGTGTCTTCGGCAGGCATCGCAGTTCAGCTTGTAACTAATGGTGTAAAAATAGGCGAATATCGGCCGGACGGCGCCGATGATGCGGTTGATATTCGAATCCGCTATCCTGAGCATGAGCGTGGTATCAAAGCGCTCGACACAATGCGTATTAGTACAGCGCAGGGTTTGATTCCAATGTCTAACTTTATCCAAATGAAGCCTGGTCCCGGTCTTGATACCCTCGAGCGTATTAACTCTGTGCCTGTTGAACGGATAAGGGCCGATGTGGTTTCGGGTGTGTTGGCAGATACTATGGTCAAAAAAATTGACGCGTGGTTATCGCAGCAGGAATTCGATCCTAACCTTGAAGTACGGTTTCGGGGTGCGAACGAAGAGCAGGCTAAATCTCTGGATTTTATAGGAGTCGCTTTTTCTTTGTCGCTGATCCTAATGTTTGTGTTGCTGGTGACGCAATTTAACAGTTTTTATCAAAGCGGATTAATTTTGCTTTCAGTGATCATGTCGACGGCCGGTGTTGTTCTGGGCTTGCTGATTTTGGGTAACCCATTTAGCGCACTGTTAACGGGCGTGGGAGTGGTTGCGTTGGCCGGTATCGTTGTGAACAATAATATTGTGCTTATCGATACCTTTAATCGCTTGCGTGTGATGCATCCGGAGTTAGATGTTCGCTCGGTCATTGTGCGTGCGACATCGAGGCGACTGCGCCCGGTGATGCTCACTACCGTAACGACCGTTTTTGGCTTACTGCCATTGGCTGCCGGCCTGTCGATTGATTTGATTAATCGCACGATTACTGCGGATGGGCAGATGGCAATGTTCTGGGCACCTCTGTCTCAGGCCATTGTATTTGGACTGAGCTTTGCGACTATTTTGACGCTGATTGCGACGCCGGCCTTGCTGGCTTTACCCACTGCTTTACGGGAGAAGTATCGTTACTATCGTGGGGGAAAAGATGCCCGCGGTGATAGCTAAATATTAGGTGCTCCTATGATGGACAATAATTCCCGTATCGCTGTACTTGCTCACAGATAATTGCTGTTGGGTACTAAACACTCGACAGACCGGCTCAACTATGGGCAACTATAAGTTCCCATCACTTGTACTGCGACTACAGCGTCAGAATAACAGCTAAGCGCTGCGTAAAATCCTCAAGCTCAGTCGGTCAAATCAGCGGCAAAATTTACTTACGACAGGCGAGTTATATGCGCTATTTTGGCATTTACATTGGCCACTACTGATTAAAGTGGTGACTTATATCCCGCCAATGACTCGGCCGTGAAGGGACGCATGGCGTATAACACCGTCAGTTTTTTCGGTGTCGGCACCAACCTCTCTTACGATAATGCCTCCGAACGGACGAGTGCTTCTGACCACCATCAGCACCGTGCCAAAGGCGACCGTCTGGCTGTCGAATATCAGCGCAAGTGCAACGGTTTAGCTTATAAGCATGGTTTTGGGACGAGCGGTGTGCTGGCCCGTTATGTGCCAGATCTCTCACTGAAACTGACCGTAACGATCAATTTTTCTGTATCGCAAAATCCTTGTTTTGTCCTCTTTGAATCGCTAAGGTACAAGTCTTCGAGATCAAAACATACTTGAAAGTCAAATCGGTCACTTTGGACAGGGGCACACTTGAAGGGCCGCCCCGCACCAGCAAGCCGCTAACGAGAGGAATAGACGCATGGATACCAGTTTTACCGCCGAAGAGAATGCCTTTGCAGAGGAAGTGAGGGCATTTTTCGCGCAGGCCTACGATGATGATTTGAGGGCGCGCCTGGAGTCGTCTAATCCGACAATTTTCCGCGCGGCTGTCATAGAGTGGCAAAAACGTCTACATGCTCAGGGTTGGATTGCCACCGGTTGGCCAAAAGAATATGGCGGCACGGGCTGGAACGACACGCAGTCGTTCATCTACGAGACAGAGCGCGCAGCGGCAGGTGTGCGAGACGTCATTCCGTTCGGTTTGAAGATGGTTGGCCCCGTCATCTATGCCTTCGGTACCGATGAACAAAAAGAGCGCTTTTTGCCGAAGATCCTTGAGAGCGACGAGTGGTGGTGCCAGGGCTATTCAGAGCCCGGTTCAGGCTCTGATCTGGCATCGCTGAAAACACGCGCAGACATTGATGGTGATGATTACATCATCAATGGCGCCAAGATCTGGACCAGCTATGCCCAACATGCTGATTGGATTTTTTGTCTAGTACGCACCAATAGTGATGGCAAAAAGCAGCAAGGTATTACTTTCCTGCTGATTGACATGGCGTCTCCTGGTATCAAAGTGAATCCGATTGTGTCTATCGACGGCCACCACAGTCTCAACGAGGTGGAGTTCAACAACGTGCGGGTGCCGATGGCAAATCGCATCGGTGAGCAGGATAAAGGCTGGACCTACGCTAAAGCGCTGTTGGCGCATGAGCGTACCGGCATTGCCGGCGTTGCGGATTCCAAGCGTGGTCTCACGCAGTTACGGGAGCTTGCTGCCAACGAAGTGAATGCCGGGCGCACCCTACTCTCCGATCCGCTGTTTCAAAAACGTTTGTCTGATATTGAAATCGAACTAATGGCATTGGAATTTACCGAATTGCGCGTATTGGCGTCGGTCGCAGTGGGCGGCGCGCCCGGCGCCGAGTCTTCCATGCTCAAAATAAAGGGTACGGAAATCCAACAGGCGATTCAGCAGCTGACAATGGACGTTGCTGGCTATTATCAAGGCATGTTGCCCAACGACATGAGCGCAGAGCAATTAGGGCATGATTTTGGCAGCCAAGCGCGTCAGGCTTTTATGTATGGCAGAGCGGCCACAGTCTACGGCGGTTCCAATGAAATCCAAAAAAACATTATGGCCAAAGCCGTACTCGGCTTATAAGCGCATTGCAAAAAAGGGTTCCCCAATGAATTTTGATTTTACAGAAGAGCAAAACATGCTCAGAGACAGTGTTGCACGTTTTGTGCAGGACAATTATACCTTCGACACACGCCAGCAGATTGCGGCCTCTGATACAGCGATGAGCGAGCAGAACTGGCAGACCTTTGCTGAGCTCGGCTGGCTTAGCATTCCGTTTGCTGAAGAGCATGGCGGGTTCGACGGTGACGCTGTTGATATCGTGTTAATGATGGAGCAATTGGGTAAGGGTTTGGTATTGGAGCCCTATCTAGCGACAGTCGTGTTATTCGGTGGCCTGCTGTCTCAGGGCGGCAACGCTCAACAGCAGTCGACAATCATCCCCACGATTATTGATGGCAGCTGCCAGGGCGCGTTCGCCTATGCTGAGCGCCAGAGTCGTTTCGAGTTGGCGGATGTTAAAACATTAGCCAAACCTAGCCCCGAAGGGTTTGTTCTCACCGGTGAAAAAGTGGTGGTGATCAATGGTGCAAACGCGGCTCAATTTATTGTGTCTGCGCGCAGCAGTGGTGATCAGGCGGATGAAACAGGCATTAGCCTGTTCCTGCTTCCCGCTGACGCCAAAGGACTTATGATCACCCGTTACCGCATGATGGACGGACAGCTGGTTGCGAATCTTGTGCTGCAGGACGTTACTGTTAGTGGCAGTGCTTTAGTAGGCGAACTTGATGCCGGCTATGCGCTGATGGAATCAGTGATTCTGCAGGCAAACGTGGCACTGGCGGCTGAGGCCGTAGGTATCATGCAGGAATTAAACACCAAGACTCTTGAGTACTCCAAAACACGCGAACAGTTTGGTGTTGCCATCGGCAGTTTTCAGGCCCTGCAGCATCGTATGGTAGATACCTTTATGGCCTACGAGCAAGTGAAATCGCTCTTGTATCGCGCAGTCTGCGCAATGACCGATGAAACTCGAGACGCCGCTATAGCTGTTCACGCGTTGAAGGTCCTGCTTGATAAAAACAGTAAGCTGGTCTTCGGCGAGGCGATTCAGATTCATGGCGGCATGGGCCTTACCGACGAGCTGGATATAGGCCATTTCGCCAAGCGCCTGATGATGATTAACACCACGTTCGGTGATGGGGATTTCCATCAGAGCAGGTTTAACGCACTGCGTTATAGCTAGTTAGCGGCTCCGGAAACGAGGCGCGGTAAATCTCCCGTGTCCGAGCAAGTTTGCTCATTCCCACAACCGACGGCAAGTCCGCCCACTATGAGAGCGGACGTTACCCTTTTTTTTAACTGCCTGCTTGGGGCTAGAGTGTGTCTGCCTTATTGGCTCTGCACCCGTCGCCCCTTTTTTCTTCCAGCAGATAACGCAGTGTACCGGCATCCTCAGCTGTTATGTCATCCGCGCTGACCGCTTGCGTGACAGCATTGCCGGTTTTATCTACCGTATGCCCCCCGGTGAGATCCGGCGTTAGCTCCGGATACATCGCCTTGCCAGTATTCGTCATTCAGGCCGTCGAACCTGTCCAATTAGCGGATTCAGAACGGGGGACGCAATCCCGTAAATCACCGTAATTCCCGTACCGCCGCCACGAGTAGCCATCCTGCGGTCGGGGTCAGCATCTATAAGTGCCGGCATGTAGTCCCAATTATTTGCTATCCAGACATTGCCAGCATCATCGATCATAGTGTCTGTGACTTTTTGAATGATACCAGATTGATAAAGGTGAATCAGATCTCCAGTTACATGGTTATCTGGGCAATTGTCTTCGCTTGTGCCACATATTTTAGCAAACCCTGATCCAAGGAAGTCGCTCGCATATACATTATCTTGACCATCGATGCTCACGCCCCAGACACCGTTTACACTGCCTTCAAGTATGCCCTCTTTAAGCACCTTACCTTCAGGTGATATCAGGGTCAGGTTACCCGATTTTTTCTCTACACCTTTCTTTTGGTTCGCTAAAATCTTTTCAAGATTGAGTTTAAACTCTTCGATAACAGTTGCCCCAGGCGGGATCTTCGCTATGGGGTAGCCCATTGAAAAGTTATTACCCACCCACACATTACCTACTGAATCTATAGCGATGCCTCTGGGAGCCACACCGCCAAGGGTTATCTGCTGTGCCTTATCTGGCGCATCAGCAGGAAATCTGGTGACAGTGACAGCCCCATTATTCGTAACCCAAACATGATTAGTATTATCGATTGCAACTGCAAATGGGCGATTTAAGCCTGAAACCTTAACAACTTCACCTTTAGTGTGATCGCCCTTGGGAAACCGAATGAGTTGGTTTAGCTGATTGTCGCAGACCC
>CAJXWP010000008.1 GCA_913062625.1 uncultured Haliea sp.
ATGGTAGCTACGGGTGGACTTGAACCACCGACCCCAGCATTATGAATGCTGTGCTCTAACCAGCTGAGCTACGTAGCCATAAACATTTACAGGAACCAATGGTCCCGAAGAGGCGCGCATTTTCCCGATTTTCAGAGGGCAAGTCAAGGCAGAGTAGGGCCTCCAGCATTTCTTGCGCCGCTGCTGTATCTGCTGCGCTACGGAAGTTTGTTCAAGTGCCTCGCTCACTAGACGTTGAAGCGAAAGTGGACGACGTCGCCGTCCTGCACAACGTACTCTTTGCCTTCGAGACGCCAGCGCCCGGCGTCTTTTGCCCCTTGTTCGCCGTTATGCTTGATGAAGTCATCATAGCTGATGACCTCAGCGCGTATAAACCCCTTTTGGAAATCAGTGTGTATGACTCCGGCGGCCTCAGGAGCAGTGGCGCCCACCTTCACCGTCCATGCGCGCACTTCCTTCACGCCTGCTGTGAAGTAAGTCTGTAGCTCTAACAGTTCATAGCCAGCGCGAATCACCCGGTCCAGCCCAGGCTCATCCATGCCCAGTTCCTGCAAGAATTCTAGGCGCTCCTCATCAGCCAGTTCTGCAATTTCTGACTCTAACTTGTTGCAAATCGGAACGACAATGGCATTTTCTAGCGCCGCGATTTCGTTGACAACATCCAGATAAGGGTTGCCCTCAAAACCACTTTCATCAACGTTGGCAATGTACATAGTGGGCTTAGCTGTTAGCAGGAAGAGTTGTCTAACAAGCGCGGTTTCACTGTCATCGAAGGCGAGTGAACGAGCGGGAAGCGCTTCGTTCAGATGAGGCAGCAGCTTATCCTCCAGCAGTGCCTTCATGGCTATAGATTCTTTGTCGCCGCCTTTAGCCGTTCGGATGATCTTTTGTAATTGCTTTTCGCAGCTATCGAGATCCGCCAGTGCCAGTTCCGTGTTGATGATTTCAATGTCGGCTCTGGGGTCAATTTTATTAGACACGTGGATGACATTGTCGTCTTTAAAACAGCGAACAACATGGGCGATCGCGTGAGTTTCGCGAATATTGGCCAGAAACTGGTTGCCGAGGCCCTCGCCTTGGGATGCACCCGCCACCAGACCGGCGATGTCGACGAACTCCATGGTGGTAGAGACTTCACGTTGAGGTTTGATGATGTCTGCAATCTTACTCTGCCGTGGATCCGGCACGGGTACGATGCCAGCGTTAGGCTCGATGGTGCAGAAGGGGAAGTTTTCTGCGCCAATCCCAGCATTGGTGAGGGCATTGAACAGGGTTGATTTGCCGACATTCGGCAATCCGACGATTCCACAATTAAAACCCATAGCCTATTCCTGTTCCTTCACGTCTGGGCAGCTCAGGCTGCGCTAAAACTGTGTAATCGCGTCATCGCTTTGGTGACGTCTCCATCGAGCAATAGAGGCAGAGTGGCGATGGCCTCGTCAATGCATGCGTTGATGCATTCGCGCTCCGCTTGTGAAGGGGCACTTAGAACATGCGCTGTCACTCTGGATGCGTGACCCGGGTGATCAATACCGATGCGCAAACGATGAAAATCCTTATTGTTTGCAAGTGCCGGAACGATGTCACGTAATCCGTTGTGGCCCCCATGACCGCCCCCCTGCTTAAAACGTGCGCTGCCGGAAGGAATATCCAATTCGTCGTGCGCTATCAGGATCTGCTCAGGCGTGATCTTGAAAAACCCAGCCATCGCGCCGACAGCCTTACCGCTGAGATTCATGAAAGTGGTGGGGACTAGCAGGCGCAGCTCATGGCCAGCTAGCGTGACCCGGCTGGTAAGACCAAAAAACCTAGATTCCTCCTGCATTGGAGTACCACAGACTTTAGCAAGTTCTGCAACGAAATCAGCGCCGGCGTTGTGGCGGGTACCCCGGTATTCGCTACCGGGGTTGCCAAGTCCCACAATGAGCTTTATTTCAGGCAATGTGCATGCCGCTCTGGTGAGTGCCGCCGCGAGGAGATTATTCCTCGCTATCGTCTGTTTCTGTCTCGCTGGCTGCAGCGTCCTCTGCAGCAGCAGGAGCAGCATCCAGGTCATCAGCGTCATCGCCACCCTTAGGCGCAATGACGGAAGCAACCGCTAAGTCGTGGTCTTCACCCAGTGCCAATGCGACAGAGGTTACGCCTGACGGTAATGTAATGTCAGACAGGTGGATGATTTGGCCGGTTTCCACCTCCAGCATATCCACTGCGATGAAAGTGGGTATATCTGCAGGCAGACACAGCACTTCGATGTCCGTTGCTTGGTGCTGAATCATCCCGCCCTGCGTCTTCACGCCATAGCAGGCTGTTTCGTTGAGGAAGTGAATCGGCACATGAAGCTTAAGGGCTACTTTATCGTCGACACGTAAGAAGTCGATATGTGTAATGTTATTTTTTGCAGGGTGACGCTGCATATCCTTGATGATGGCTTTTTCCTTTGCCTTGCCGATATTGACGGTCAAGACATGCGAGTAGAGCGCCTCATTCTCCAGCGATTTTTCCACATCTTTGCGGATCAGGCTAAGCGGTTGAGGATCTTTCTCGCCACCATAAATAATGGCAGGGATCAGGTCAGCTAAACGACGCAGGCGGCGGCTCGCACCTTTCCCTAGGTCAGTTCGTGCTTGTGCATGTAGTTCAAATTGGTCAGACATAGTCGTGACTCCCTTGATAAGTCATTGTAGCACCTGCGACCAGTGCGGCAATGCGTTGGTGTGTACGCTGTCTCTACTGAAACAGCGCGCTGATTGATTCCTCATTGGAGACCCTACGCATGGACTCAGCCAGCAGGTCGGCAATCGTGAGTTGACGAATTTTTTTGATAGTTTTCGCCTCACCACTTAATGGAATCGTGTCTGTTACTACCAGCTCATCAAGCTGGGAGCCTTTAATATTTTCCAGAGCTTTGCCCGATAGTACTGCGTGTGTGCAGTAGGCAACGACCTTGGATGCGCCGCGCTCTTTCAACGCATCTGCGGCCTTACACAGTGTGCCAGCCGTATCGACCATGTCGTCTACCAAGAGGCAGGTGCGCGCATTAACCTCTCCGATTAGGTTCATCACCTGAGCCTCGTTAGCTTTGGGACGTCGCTTGTCAATGATGGCCAAGTCGGCTTCATTCAATTGCTTCGCAATGGCTCGAGCTCTAACGACACCGCCTATGTCTGGAGAGACAACAATCAGGTTATCGTAATTGCTCGCTAGTATGTCTTCGATTAGTACCGGCGATCCATAAATATTGTCCACCGGGCATTTAAAAAACCCTTGAATTTGCTCCGCATGCAAATCTACGGTTAATACACGGTCCACTCCAACCGTGACCATCATGTCGGCCACCACTTTTGCAGAGATGGGTACACGGGCTGAACGCACTCGCCTGTCTTGGCGAGCGTAACCGAAGTATGGCACGACCGCAGTGATGCGCGAGGCTGACGCCCTGCGAAGAGCATCGATCATGACAATAAGCTCCATCAGGTTGTCATTGGTCGGTGCACAGGTAGATTGGAGAACAAAAACGTCTTTGCCGCGAACGTTTTCATTGAGCTCAACCGTTGTTTCGCCATCGCTGAACTTGCCAACATCGGCCTTTCCAAGCGCTAGATAGAGACGGCTAGCCACTTTCTGGGCCAGTTCTGGGTTGGCGTTGCCTGTAAAAACCATCATTTTTGAGGACAATGTACTCTACCTTCAGGCTTCTCTCGAAAAACTACAGTAAATCACAACGCCATGTCCCTGTTGGGCACATAGCGCCGCCTATATGGCTGGGGTGGGAGGATTCGAACCTCCGAATGCCAGGATCAAAACCTGGTGCCTTGCCGCTTGGCGACACCCCAAACAATCTGGTGGATTATAATAATTCAGTCGGCAAAGGCGATGTGTTTACCCCCCGAGCGAGGATGCTCGTCATCTCTTCTGGCAACTGCCCTCTGGCCTCTCTGGCCTGAGTCGCATTATCGAAGCTGGTAAAGACACAAGCTCCGCTGCCAGTCAATTTGGCCTCTCCAAACTTATCCAGAACTTTCAACGCGTTATCGACTTTTGGGTAGAGTCGTCTGACAAGTGGCTGGAAATCGTTCCGGAAGTCCCTCTCAAAAAAGGCCGCCATTTTGATGGGGATAGTGTTGCGTGTCAATTGATCGTGAGAAAATATTTCAGCGGTGGACACATGACAATCTGGCACGACGACCAGGTACCAGCGCTCGGGAAGTTCTATTGGGGTGAGAATTTCTCCAATACCCTCGGCCCAGGCGGTATGGGCGCCGACAAAAATCGGGACATCGGCACCCAGGCGGACGGCTAAGGCTTGCAGCTGTAGTTGCGATAGCTGCAGGTTCCAAAGGTGGTTGAGTGCGAGCAGGGTGGTGGCTGCATTGGAACTGCCTCCTCCTAGGCCCGCTCCAGTGGGTATGGACTTGTGCAGCGTAATATGCGCGCCCAGTGTCCCGCATTGTAGTAACGCGGCGGCGCGCATAACGAGGTTTTCCTTTGGTGAAATTCCGGCATCGTTACAGTCGAGGGTAACCACGCCGCTTTGGTTGGGGGTGAGAACTATGTGGTCTCCCCAGTCCAGCAATTGAAACAGCGTTTGGAGTTCGTGGTAGCCGTCGCTTCGACGCCCTGTAATGTGTAGGAACAGATTCAGTTTGGCTGGCGATAAGATGGAAAGTGCGCTGGGCATCACTTTGGCGAGGTCTGCCAGTTTGAAATTATGATTTTAGCACGGGTTTCTCTGCGCTGGATTTGCAGACGCGTGGGTAGCGTAAACCCTTGAAACTGTTCGTAACGATGGTAGCTAACCTCCCAGTCATTTTGCCAAAGGCTTTGCAGAAGCTCTGTCTGGGGGTCGAGTTCGAGTCGTTGCACTTTTATAGCCGGAGCAGGAATACCCTTAAGCCAATAGCTCAGCGCATTCAGGGGCAGATCGAAGCCTGTGTTCAATACAATGGCATCAGGGTTTGAGATATCTACCGTCGTATGATTGTCATCTCGATGAATCTCCAGCTCCCGGCCGTTACTGTGAATTGTGGTAGCGCCCATACCAAGAGGGCCGCTCAAGTGCAGGTAGGTGTTTCGATTATCTTGTTGCCAGGCTAGGGACGCCGATTCCGATGCCTTTGCGGTGCGCAGTGCCACTTTGCCAATTGCAGTCCATTGCTGCAGTAGTTCCAACTGTGCGTTGTGCGACTGCCAGCTGCTGGACGCAGGACCGCGCTGATCCAAACCTGAACAGCCTGCCACGAGTAGCATGATTAGCCAAAGTTGCAGGTGCCTGCTGGCAGTCATATTAGGGTCGAGGCTCCACTGGATAGACTTGCGCTGGCAGGCCAAACGGTAACACTATTCCAAGGCGCTCCAGTGTGTTCAAGAGGGCAGGGTGGTTCGGCTCGCGCAAAAGAGCGCCTTGCCAGACAGCTAGGGCCGCGTCTGTCTTCCCCTGAGCCCACAGTACCTCACCTAGGTGAGATGCCACTTCAGCGTCTGGGAAGCTAGTGTAGGCTTGTGTTAGATAAGTCACTGAGGCAGCGTATTGTTCCGTGCGGAACATGACCCAGCCCATACTGTCTAGGATGGCGGGCTCGTCAGGCTCTAGTGCCAGCGCGCGTGAAATCAGATCAAGTGCTTCGCTATAGCGGGTTGTGCGGTTAGCCAGCGTATATCCCAATGCGTTGAGGGCCGCTGTGTTATCCGGATCAGCCGTGATAATCGTGCGTAAATCCTGTTCCATCGCAACCAGGTTGTTCATTTGTTCGTTAAGCATCGCGCGCGCGTAACGCAAAGAAAAACTGTCTGGCGCTTCTGCCAATGCCTGATTTAGGATCTGTAGAGACACTGTCTTAGCGCCAGCCTCGGCCAAGATGTTGGCTTCTAAGGCGTAGAGGTCATTTCGCAAGTGAGGATGCTCTTGTCGCTGCTCAACGAACCACGCATGGCAGCGTGCCAGCTGATCACTATTGACCAGAATTTGGCCGATACGGTTACTGGCAGCAAGATATTCTGGCCCAAATCCTATCTGCATATAATGGGTAAGTGCCTCCTCAATGTTGTTGTCTTTTTCGGCCATGCTTCCGAGGTAGTAGTAGGCCTCATTGACACGCTGGCCCAGTGCAATGGTTTGTCGCAGATACGCTCGCGTGGCCTCGGGGTCGGGTTCGGAAATTTCCTGATTAATGAGGGCGAGAGAAAATAATAAATCACCGTCTTCAGGATGTTGCTCCGCAAGAATTTCAAATTGCTGGCGCGCTGCGCCCATATCAGACGCTGTTAGCAGGCGAGCGTATTGTAGCCTCAGCAGATTGTTGTCAGGGTTGACCTGTAACGCTTGTTGCACTCGTGCATAAGGGCTCGCCGCACTCTGATCGGTCAGAATCTTGGCTTCTAATAGCATAGCTGGAGTTTCTTCCGGTTCTAGGCTGAGCAATGTATCAAGCGTGTCCAGTGCCGCATCGAACTGTCCTGTCTCGGCCTGAATCAGTGCCTGAGTCAATAGTAAGCGGGTATTCTGAGGAAACTCTGCCACTAGTGTCTGGGTGTCTCGAGCCAGCTCTGCTCTCTGAGAATCGCTCAATTGCTTAAAGCCATTAAGCAACACAGGGAAATTAGCATCACCCGTTTCACGCTCCACCAGGATAAGGTAGGGCAGAGCTTCCAGCGGCCGCCCCTGCTGGGCTAGAAGCTGTGCCAGCGTATTATTTGCTTCAGTGTTTTTCGGGTCAAGCTCGGTCCAAAGTTCTGCCGCCTCAACGGCAACTTCTTCACGCTTCAAGAACTGCGCCAGATGTGTGGTGTGCTCACTGACGCCGCTATCACGCAACACGCCCGCTTGACCGATATACTGCTCCATTGCCACATCATAGGCCTGCCTTCTCAGGGCAAACTCAGCGACCAGCAAAGAATAGAGACTGTCCCTGGGGAATGGTCTCTCACGAACAGTGACGGCGGATTCAGGTTCAGTCCGGGCTTCATGCTCCGAGACGGCGATTTGAGCCGCACATCCGGCGAGCAGGATACAAGCGACGGTTAAAAAAAGAAGTCGAAACATGGCGGCTTAAGGCGAACTGATCCAGCAATGAAACACACGGTATAATGACACACACGGGCAGTGAAACACACTGGTGGCGAGCAAGAAGGCCAACGCTATCAATGGGCGCGTTACTTGCCCCTGCTATTTACCGCCTAACCTGTTAAAATCCCGAGAGTTTTTTGCAAATTGTGCTAAGGTGCGCCGGGGTCTGGGAAGACTCTGGTCAGTTGGCAAGTCCTTTATCTAGAATGCCGTGGAGCCAGTTTCAGTCGTCATGAATTTGATCGCTTTGGGAATCAGTCACAACTCAGCTGGAGTCGAAGTGCGCGAGCGGGTGGCTTTTGCGCCCGAGCAGGTCAGTGAAGCGCTGATAGATGCTTGTGAGGTGGTGGGTATAGAAGAGGTTGTCATCCTTTCAACCTGTAATCGCACAGAGCTGTATGCCATGGTGTCCGACGGTGCAAATCTTGGCGACAAGGCTCATGAGCTGATTGAGTGGGTAGCGAACTACCACCATCTATCGGCACAGGAGTTACATCACTGTTCTTACTGTCACGAGGGGCATCAGGCCCTGCGGCATCTGATACAGGTCGCCAGTGGCCTCGATTCTATGGTGCTGGGGGAGCCGCAGATTTTTGGGCAGTTGAAGTCTGCGTATGTCGTGGCGGCTGAAGCGGGTACTGCGGGTGGTGAATTTGGCCGCCTATTTCCGCGCATTTTCTCTATCGCAAAGCGGGTTCGCACCGATACTGCTATTGGCGAAAACCCAGTTTCAGTAGCTTATGCCGCGGTGAATTTGGCGGGGCATATTTTCTCCGATTTGGGCCAGTGTAATGCCTTGTTGGTGGGTGCTGGAGAAACTATTGAGCTGGTTGCCCGCCACCTTGTCGGGGCCGGGGTGAGAAACATTGTGATTGCCAATCGCACACTTGCCCGTGCTAGAGAGCTGGCGCAGAAATTTGGCGCCGAAGCGGTTTTGCTTGCTGAAATACCTGCGCAGCTGTCGAGTTCGGATATCATTATTACGTCTACCGCTAGCCAGCTTCCTATCCTCGGTAAAGGCGCCGTGGAACAAGCGCTTAAAGTGCGTAAGCATCGCCCCTTTTTGATGGTTGATATAGCCGTGCCGAGGGATATCGAATCTCAGGTCGGTGAGTTGCCCGATGTCTATCTCTACAGCGTCGACGATTTGCGCGAGATTGTAGAAGCAAACATGCGCAGTCGCAGCAGCGAAGCCGGTAAGGCTGACTTCATTATTGATGAGGGCGTTCGCGTTTACATCGAAGAGGGTCTGGGCCTTGAAGCAGTGGACACCGTCAAAGAGTATCGGGCGATGGCAGAGCAACTACGTGACCACGAACTCCAGCGTGCCCAACGTGCCCTCGATCGTGGTGATGATCCACGCCAAATATTAGCTCAGTTATCTCGCACTATTACCAATAAACTGATTCATGCACCGACCGCCGGCCTCAAACGGGCGAGCGTGGATGGTCGGCAGGACTTGATTAATAATGCTCGTAAACTATTGGGACTGGAGGGTAATCCACCTCAGCCTCAGCCAGCTGAAGGTCGTGATCAGGCTGAGCCTGAGTTGCCCCCGTCAGCACTGGAAACGACTCGACGCACGCTTCAATGAAATCATCACTGCTGACTAAGCTAGAAATGCTCACAGACCGACATGAAGAAGTATCGGCGTTGCTCAGCGATAGCCAGACGATTGCTGACCAGAATAAATTCCGCGAGTTGTCACGCGAATATTCTGAATTAGCGCCGATAGTGACTTGCTATGCCCAGTACAGCCAAGTTCAGGCTGATCTGGAAGAGGCACGGCAGCTGTTGAACGACACTGATTCAGATGTGCGTGATATGGCTCGCGATGAATTGGAGACAGGCGGCGAGAGTCTTGGAGCTATAGAATCACAGATTCAAACGCTATTGCTGCCGCGAGATCCGAACGATTCTCACAATGTATTTTTAGAGATTCGCGCAGGTACCGGCGGTGACGAGGCGGCAATTTTTTCCGGTGATTTGTACCGCATGTATTCCCGTTATGCGGAGAACCAAGGCTGGAAAATAGAAGTATTGTCAGAGCGCACGGGTGATCACGGTGGGTATAAAGAAATTATCACCCGCGTTGAAGGACGTGACGTTTACGCTCAACTGAAGTTTGAATCGGGAGCCCACCGCGTCCAGCGTGTCCCTGACACTGAATCGCAGGGTCGGATTCACACGTCTGCCTGCACTGTGGCCGTCATGCCAGAGGCTGAAGAGGTTGATCAGGTAGAAATTAATAAGTCTGATTTGCGAGTTGATACTTACCGCGCCTCCGGCGCGGGAGGGCAGCATGTTAACAAAACTGATTCCGCTGTGCGCCTGACCCATATTCCTAGCGGTGTCGTGGTGGAGTGTCAGGACGAGCGCTCGCAGCACAAGAATCGAGCTCGGGCGATGTCTCTGTTGCAGGCCAAGTTGCTGACAAGTGCTCAGGATAAACAGGCCAGTGAAACCGCTGAGACGCGGCGTAATCTGGTCGGTACCGGAGATCGTTCTGATCGCATTCGCACCTATAACTTTCCGCAGGGTCGCATGACCGACCATCGTATAAATCTGACGCTGTATAAACTCGACGAAGTGATGGAGGGTCAACTGGGTGCCATCATCGGCCCGCTGCGGCAGGAGTATCAGGCAGATCAGTTAGCAGCGTTGGCAGATAATTAGTGATGACGGTGCAGGAACTGCTGCGTTCAGGTAGTGATCTTCCAGCCGACAGTGCTCGGCGCGATACCGAAGTTCTGCTGGGCTACTGCTTGGGTAAACCTCGCGCATGGCTATATACCTGGCCCGACAAAGAAGTGTCCCGCGACTGCGCTAGAGATTTTGAGACGTTATTGGCGCAGCGAAGAGAAGGTCTGCCGGTGGCCTACCTTACGGGTGAGCGAGAGTTCTGGTCCCTGCAATTGTCGGTAAGCAACGCTACTCTGATCCCTCGCCCCGAAACGGAGACGCTTGTGGCGTGGGCCTTGGAGCTTGAGCTGCCGCATACGGCGAGTGTGCTTGATCTCGGTACCGGTTCTGGTGCGATTGCGTTGGCGCTGGCGAGTGAAAAACCGCGCTGGCATGTGACGGCATTGGACGTTAGCAAGGAGGCGCTTCAGGTGGCTCGGCGAAACGCCGTTAGGACGAGACTCACGTCAGTGCGCTTTGTCCAATCGGATTGGTATCAAGCGGTCAAGGGTCAGCGTTTTAACGCGCTGCTGGGAAATCCTCCTTACATTGATGAGGACGATCCTCATCTGGCGTTTGGCGATGTCCGCTTTGAGCCACGTTCAGCATTGGTGTCTTCTAATAGCGGCCTTGAGGATTTGGGTCGTCTCGTGAGGGGTGCCCCGGAGCAGTTACTCGATGGCGGTTGGCTGTTACTAGAACATGGGTTTGACCAGTCCAATGCCGTAAGCGCGATGTTGCATGATGCGGGTTTTAGTGAGGTGATTACGCGGCGGGATATGTCGGGACAGCAGCGAATTACCGGAGGTTGCTGGCATGCTGACTGACGAGCAACTCATGCGTTATAACCGGCAAATTTTGCTCAATGATTTCGATATTGCAGGGCAGGAGCGGTTGCAACAGTCTCGGGTGTTGGTCGTTGGGCTGGGTGGACTAGGCTGCCCAGCTTCACTCTATCTTGCCGCTGCTGGTGTTGGTGAACTGGTGTTGGTTGATGGCGACGCAGTCGAGCTCAGCAATCTTCAGCGTCAGATCGCGCATTCTGAAGTCGATATTGGTGCTAATAAAGCCCGTTCGGCTGCCGCCTCGATCGCAGCATTGAATCCACAGGTAAAACTGGAAATCTTCGAGCAGCCACTGATTGAGGGTGCTATGGCGGCATTATTGTCTCGTGTAGATTTAGTGTTAGATGCTACGGACAACTATCCGGTGCGGTTTGCCTTGAACCGAGCCTGCATTGCCGCTGGTGTGCCACTCGTATCGGCAGCAGCGGTGCGCAGTGAGGGGCAGTTGGCCGTCTTTGATCCCGCACGCGGCGGCCCTTGTTATCGCTGTTTGTATGTAGAGGGAGAGGAGCACGTAGCGCTTAGTTGCAGCGAAAGTGGTGTTTTGGCACCGCTGGTAGGTGTCATTGGCTCATTGCAGGCCATGGAGGCAATCAAGGTACTCTCGGGCTATGGTGAGCCGCTGCTGGGGAAACTGCTAGTGCTAGACTTGCGCAGCATGGAATTTCGCCAGTTGAAGTTGCCTGCGCGAGCGGACTGCCCGGCCTGCTCCCATCTGCACCTTTGAAAGCGTGAGCCTTATCGTCATGGTCACATCATGAGTTGCCATATTGAAAAGCAGTTGATTATGCGGCGTGATAGGCTAGGGCGACTTTTCACTGCTGGTTCTGGTGGCAGAAACAGTGAATTGATGCATTCAAGTGATAACGATGAACCTTTCCACGCATTCTGGTGTCACAGAAGCTAAGCCTTAAAGAGAGACCCCCATGAACGTATTAGCGCAGTGGTACTACAGTCTACAAAACGTATTTTTCGTATGCCCTAAGTACCTAAACGGACTGGCGCCTCTAGCTCTGCGCCTCTATCTTGTTCCGGTTTTCTGGATGGCGGGCACGCAAAAAATAGCAGGGATGGAAAACACTATCCAGTGGTTCGGAAATCCTGACTGGGGTTTGGGGCTTCCTTTTCCAAGCCTGCTGGCCCACCTTGCTGCCTACACAGAAGCGATAGGCGCGTTGATGTTGTTAATAGGGTTGGCGACTCGCTGGATTTCGATACCCCTGATGGTCACTATGTTGGTTGCAATATTTGCTGTGCATTGGGATAACGGCTGGGCGGCTGTCGCCGATGCCAGCTCGGAGGATATCGCCGTGCGCCTGGGTGCGGCCAAAAATATCCTGCAGGAACACGGAAACTACGCCTGGCTCACAGAAAAAGGCAACTTCGTCATTTTCAATAACGGTATTGAATCTGGCGTGACTTATTTGTTGATGCTCTTTAGCCTGTTGTTTACTGGCGGCGGACGTTTTACCAGTGTGGATTATTTCCTCTCAAGACTATGGCCGAAGAAATCATAATATTTGGCGCTGACGTGTATTATTCATAGCCGCCACCTATTCGGCCGGAGAAATGGTAGGATAGGGCGTTTTTTGCACAGTCAAGGGCAGACAGAGTTGATCAAGAATCTAGTGAACCGCATGACGAACAATGGCAATGCTGCCCGGACTCAGAATCCGGCTTCCTCTGGTCATGGACAGCCACCCCGTCAGGAGCCTTCCCACAAAGTCTCTAAAGCAGATCCACCACATGATAGTACCCGATCGGAGCCGGGCAAGGGTAGCAAGCGCCGTTCGCGCAAGCCCGGTCTTGCCGCTTCATCCTGGTCGTTGGACGAGTTTCCTGTTGAGCCAAAGGAAGGTGCGAGTCGCTTTCACGATCTAGGTTTACGTGATGAACTGATGCACGGGATTGCCGACTTAGGCTTTCATTATTGCTCTCCTATACAGGGAGCAATTCTGCCACATACCCTGCAAGGCAATGACGCTATCGGCAAGGCCCAGACCGGTACTGGCAAGACGGCAGCTTTCCTTATTACGATCTTCAATGATCAGCTGTGTAATCCGCCAGAGGCAGAACGCTTTGTGGGCGAGCCGCGTGCTTTGGTTATTGCCCCTACCCGGGAATTGGTGATGCAGATCGCCGCTGATGCTGAGGAGCTGGGCAAACATACTGGGTTGCAAGTCGTGACGTTGATTGGCGGCATGGACTATCAGAAGCAACTTAATCGGCTGACTCATAACGTAGTGGATCTAGTCGTAGCGACACCGGGCCGTCTTTTGGATTTCATGAGCCGGCGCGATCTATACCTAGACCATGTTGAAATACTGGTGCTGGATGAGGCAGACCGTATGCTGGATATGGGCTTTATCCCTCAGGTCAAACGTATTGTCCGTGCAACACCTGCAAAGGAGAGCCGACAAACACTATTATTTTCTGCTACATTTACTCAGGACATTCTCAATCTTTCCGAGCAATGGACGTATCAGCCTATTACTGTTGATATTGAACCTGAAAATGTGGCAACGGATTCAGTAGATCAGAAAGTATATCTCGTCAGTAGTCAGCAGCGTTATCGAGTGCTTAACAATTTACTTCGTAGCGACGGTTGCACCAGTGTGATTATTTTCGCTAATCGGAGAGACCAGGTTCGCCGTTTGCATGAGCGCCTGTGTAAATCAGGAATATCAGCAGGGATCCTGTCTGGGGAAATCCCTCAGGCAAAGCGCACGCGGACTCTTGAGCAGTTCAAGCAGGGTGAGATAAAAGTGTTGGTGGCCACCGATGTCGCTGGTCGTGGAATTCACGTAAGCGGCGTCAGTCATGTGGTGAATTATAATTTACCTGAAGACCCGGAAGACTATGTTCACCGTATAGGTCGTACTGGGCGTGCCGGAGCAACCGGTACTTCTGTCAGCTTTGCCAGCGAAGATGATGCGTTTTTACTGCCAGATCTTGAAGCGTTATTGGGCACTAAGCTGGAGTGTACGCATCCCCCTAAAGAACTATTGATCTAGTTCCTCGCACCATAGCAGGGTGGCGCCCACGACTGCCGCGGGCACCACCAAAAAGTTTACCAATGGTATGCCGGCACACAAGGCGACCATTCCGCCAAATCCCATGCTGGTGAGTCGTCGAGACCGAACTGCGGCTTTTACTTGCGAAAAACTTAACTGGTGGTTATCCATAGGGTAGTCCACAAATTGTATGCTCATCATCCAGGCACCCAAAAGGAGCCACGCCACCGCGCCCAAGCCTGGAACAAATGAGATCACTAGAACCACAAGTGCCATGGGAACGTAATACAGTAGCTTCACCAGTTCCCGGACAACACTTCTGGGCACTGCCAGCAACGCCGCTCCCATACCCTCAAGCGAGGTCACAGATTGACCGGTAATCAACTCTTCGGCCTTTTCAGCTAATAAGGCGTTAAAGGGTGATGCGATTATCAGAGCGACCGAGGTGAATATGTAGCCGCTGATCAGGCTTACCGTAATTCCAATGATGGGCCACAAAATCCATCTGATGAAGTTCAACCAATCGGGAATGCGAGACAGCATCGCGTCCATTAGCCCACTGATATAGCTAAAACTAAGAGTGATCAGAGAGCCAAAGATGAGGATATTGATTACTAGGGGAATGATCACGAAAGGCCGTAAAGAAGGATGCCTTAATAGCCGCGCCCCCCGGGTCAGATAGTTAGCGCCGCGCGCAATATTACCTCGCATCTGGTTTACCTCCCGTGGACTTGCCGGAGGTAGAGCCGAGGCAGCGTTCGCCGGCAGAGTTTTTTGCCTTCGCCTTTGCCTCGCAGCTGATGTCAGCTCTCTGACGCCAGCGACTGTCTGGTGGGAGTCCCGCTTCGACCGCGCATTGGTTGTCGCCTTCCCTCAGCGGGCATAATATTGCTTGTTGCTTCGATTTACTCATTAGCAGGTCATTTTACGTCTTGCCTCGCGCTATACTATCGGACTGTACAGGGAGTGGGTAATGATGAGTATTGACAACGATAAGGTTTTTTCCGATGCGATGTCCGATGTGGTGCCCTTGAAATACGAGTCCAAAGTTGATCTTAATCGAAAAACTGTGCGTGATAAAGACTCTTCCCTCGAGCACCGCAGGCGGGCAGCCGCAGAGATGCCAGAGAGTGACCTTAACGCATTGTCTACTACTGGCGTTGTGCCGCTGGATGGCTGGTTGGTACTCACCTTCAAGCGCACTGGCGTACAAAACGGTGTTTTTCGTAAATTGAAGCAGGGTCGTTATGAGGCCG
Source organism: uncultured Haliea sp. (assembly GCA_913062625.1). Taxonomy (GTDB): domain Bacteria; phylum Pseudomonadota; class Gammaproteobacteria; order Pseudomonadales; family Halieaceae; genus Marimicrobium. The sequence continues at coordinate 14,861 of CAJXWP010000008.1, forward strand.
AGTGTACGCTCGATCTGCACTGCATGAATACAGAGGCTGCGCGCCGCGAGGTCTTTGAGTTTATTGAAGAAGTCCACGAATTGGGTCTGCGCAGCGTGTTGGTGGTTCACGGCAAAGGCGGTAGTAAATTGGAAAAAGAGCGCAGCTCAATTCTTAAAGGCTGTGTTGATCATTGGTTGCGGCAGCTGGAGATCGTTCAGGCATTTCACAGCGCACAGCCGCGGCACGGTGGCACGGGTGCTGTATATGTGCTGTTACGTAAGAGCGAGAAAAAGAAGCAAGAAAATCGCGAGAAGCTCTCCAAGGGACGAGTGCCTGTCGATCCCCTGTAGGGTGTAATGTATGGGTGTCTTATTGACTCAGGTTAGCGCACTGCGCCCGCCTTCAAAATCTCAGCGTACTCTGAGCCATGGCGATGAGTCGACACGATGTCCAACACAGTGCGCCCGTCCTTGCTGGTCGTGTTCAGGTCGCGGCCATCGTTGCAGAAAAAAGACACAAACAGTTCGAAATCTGAAGCGCGCATGCTCTGGTAAGCTTTAAGTAGCATGTGAAAATCTTCGGCGGAGCCATCATGTGGTTTCACGTTGAGGAAGCTTTTTACGTGTTCTTCGGTCCAGACTTCGTCTACTACTTTTTCTTTGTCTTTTCGCATGGTTCGCGTTCCTTTTATGCCAGTTTTTTAGCCAGTAACTCATTTACCATTTGAGGATTGGCCTGGCCTTTTGATAGTTTCATCACCTGCCCAACAAAAAATCCTACCAGTTTTTTGCGCTTGGCTTCGTCTGAATCAAGGTACTGTTGCACCTGCGCCGCGCTGGCGCTGAGGACGTCATCCACAATTGCGTCAATGGCAGCAGTATCACTGACCTGCAATAAGCCGCGCGCCTCGATGATGTCGTCAGCGGCCCCCTCGCCGTTCCACATCGACTCAAAGACTTGCTTGGCCATCTTTCCAGAGATAGTCTTGTCGAGAATTCGACTGATAAGCGCTCCTAGCGCGGTGGCAGATACAGGACACTTTTCAATGGCACTTCCCGCGCGATTCAGCTGGCCCAAGAGTTCTACCTGAACCCAGTTTGCTGCGATTTTGGCGTCGCCACATTCTCCAGCAACGGTTTCAAAATAATCCGCCAGAGGACGGCTGTCAGACAACACATTAGCGTCGTATGGACCGAGCCCATACTGTGCGGTAAAGCGAGACCGTTTTTCGACGGGTAACTCGGGTAGAGATTCGCGAATTGACTCAATATAAATGTCATCTATGACGACGGGCAACAGGTCTGGTTCTGGAAAATAACGATAGTCATTGGCCACCTCTTTGCTGCGCATCGAGCGTGTTTCGTCTCGGTCCGCATCGTAAAGACGAGTTTCCTGTGTGATCTTGCCGCCGTCTTCCAAGATATCTGCTTGTCGCTGAAACTCGTGATGAATGGCTTTTTCTACAAAGCGAAAGGAATTGACGTTCTTGATTTCCGCGCGGGTGCCCAGTGTCTTAGAGCCGATGGGCCGCAATGAAATATTGACATCACAGCGCATGGAACCCTCGGCCATGTTCCCATCAGAAATGCCAAGATAGGTTACGAGACTATGCAAAGCCTTGAGATAGGCCACCGCTTCCGCTGCACTGCGAATGTCAGGTTCCGATACTATCTCTAACAGCGGCGTGCCGGCTCGGTTGAGGTCGATGCCGGTATGGTCGTTGAAGTCTTCATGCAGTGACTTTCCTGCATCCTCCTCGAGGTGGGCTCGGGTAATGCCAATGGTTCTGGAGCTGCCGTCTTCCATTAGAATTTCGAAACTGCCCTTGCCGACAATCGGCGCGTCAAATTGGCTAATCTGATAGCCTTTGGGTAGGTCTGGATAGAAGTAGTTTTTCCGATCGAATACTGAGCGTTTGCTTATCTGTGCGCCGATGCCTAGGCCGAATTTAACGGCATAGCGCACGGCTTGTTCGTTAAGTACAGGGAGCATACCGGGCATCGCTAGATCAACCGCGCTGGCCTGTGTGTTGGGTTCGGCACCAAAGGTGGTCGAAGAGCCGGAAAATATTTTTGATTTAGTGGCCAGTTGCAGGTGCACCTCGAGGCCGATAATCGTTTCCCATTGCATCAAAGTGATCCCCCTTTTGCTGAGTCTGGGGTGCTAAGATGCCAGTCAGTCGCCTGCTGAAAGCGGTGGGCAACGTTGAGCAATCGTGCTTCGTCAAAGTGTCGGCCGATTAATTGCAGTCCTACTGGCTTGCCCTCAACAAACCCTGCAGGCAGGGACATACCGGGCAGACCTGCGAGGTTGACCGCAAGCGTATACACATCCTCCAGATACATTGAGATGGGGTCATTTGACTTGGCGCCGAGAGCAAAGGCTGGGCCGGGCGCAGTCGGGCCAGCGATGATGTCTACCTGCTCAAAACAATCCATGAAGTCCTGCTTGATCAGGCGCCGAATTTGCTGAGCCTTTTTGTAATAGGCATCGTAGTAGCCAGCAGACAATGCGTATGTCCCCACCAGGATGCGCCGCTTTACTTCTTCGCCAAAGCCTTCCTGCCGAGTTCGGCTGTAGAGGTCGTGAAGATCCGCCGGATTTTCACAGCGATAGCCATAGCGCACACCGTCAAAGCGAGACAGGTTAGTTGACGCCTCAGCCGGGGCAATGATGTAGTAAGTCGGGATGGTTAGCGCGCTATGGGGAAGTGACAGTTCCACCAGCGTGGCGCCCTGCGCCTCGAGTTCTTTTAAAGCATTATTGATGCACTCGCCGGTGGTGACATCTAGTCCTTCGCCAAAGTACTCTGCAGGCAGTCCAATACGCAGACCTTCTAGGCTGTCATCAAGTGTAGCGCAGTAGTCTTGTGTTGCGACGGTTGATGAGGTTGAGTCTAACGGGTCGTGTCCAGCCATAATATTCAATAATAAGGCGCAGTCCTCGGCGCTGTGTGCCATAGGACCCGCCTGATCTAGGCTAGAAGCGAAGGCCACAATTCCCAGACGCGAAACACGTCCATACGTGGGTTTAAGGCCGGTGATGCCGCAGAATGCAGCAGGTTGTCGGATCGAGCCCCCAGTATCAGTGCCCGTCGCTGCGGGGGCCAACAGGCCAGCCACCGCAGCGGCGGAACCCCCGGAGGAACCACCTGGCACCAGATCTGTGTTCCATGGATTACGCGCTGGGCCATAAAAGCTGCTCTCGTTGGAGGACCCCATGGCAAACTCGTCCATATTAGTCTTGCCTAATAGCACTGCCCCGGCAGCTTTAAACCGCTCTATCACGGTGGCATCGTAGGGTGGGATGAAGTTTTCTAACATGCGTGAACCACAGCTGGTGCGCACGCCTTCTGTGCAAAAAATGTCTTTATGCGCGATTGGAATTCCAGTCAGTGCGTTCGCATTTCCGACGGCTAGACTTCTGTCAGCTGCTTCCGCAGCCTCGAGCGCTGCCGCTTCATTCACCGTGATGAAGCTGTTGTATTGGGTATCCAGCGTGGTGATACGATCCAGATAGGCACGGGTGAGCTCCGCGCTGGAAAACTGACGTTCTCGCAGCCCTTTAGCGAGTTGGGCAACAGATTTAGTGTGCATTACAACAATCCTGATGCGGCATGTGCCGCTTACTCGATAACTTTGGGAACTAAGTAGAGACCGTTTTCTACGGCTGGGGCAATAGCCTGAAAAGCATCGCGGCGGTTACTTTGAGTCACTTCATCTGGGCGCAAGCGTTGGGTTGCGTCCAATGGGTTGGCCATAGGCTCTATGTCGCGGGTATCCACTGCCTGCAATTGATCCACCATTTGCAGGACTTCCGTGATGCGTTGGGTGACATCACCAATTTCTTCCTTAGATATGCGAATGCGGGCGAGCTCCGCAATCTTTTCAACTTCACCTTGCTCAATTGCCATTACCGTAGAACCATTAAAAACCGCCTTCAAAGGCGCAGGGGGGTAAACTTATCACATTTGCGCCTTGCCCAAAATCCCTGTGATTGGTAGAGTTACACAAATTAGTCGACTCCCCCAAAAATTGGCTTCCTGACGCGTTTTTAGTCTCGGTTAATGGTAGCTAAAGATACAAAAAGAAGACCGGCGCGGAGTCCCCCTTTGTATTCACAGGGTGCATGAATTCATGTTTAAAAAGTTACGTGGAGTGTTCTCTAACGATCTATCTATAGATCTAGGTACCGCCAACACACTGATCTACGTCCGAGAAAAGGGAATTGTGCTAAACGAGCCCTCTGTGGTGGCAATTCGTATTCACAATGGACAAAAAACCATCGAGGCCGTCGGCACTGAGGCCAAAAGAATGTTGGGCAGAACGCCGGGGAATATCACCGCTATTCGTCCTCTGAAAGATGGCGTGATTGCCGATTTTCTGGTCACAGAAAAGATGTTGCAGCACTTCATTGCCAAAGTCCATGAGAGTAAGTTTATTCGACCAAGCCCGCGTGTGCTAATTTGCGTGCCCTGTATGTCGACACAAGTAGAGCGGCGAGCAATTCGTGAATCTGCGCTCAGCGCCGGTGCCCGTGACGTGCGACTTATTGAAGAGCCAATGGCCGCAGCTATCGGTGCAGGGTTGAGTGTGGATGAGGCCACAGGTTGTATGGTCGTTGATGTCGGCGGCGGTACCACTGAGGTTGCTATCATCTCTCTTAATGGTGTCGTCTACCGTGATTCAGTGCGTGTAGGTGGAGACCGCTTCGATGAGGCCATCGTCTCACATGTGCGGCGTCGCTACGGCAGCCTCATCGGTGATGCCACTGCCGAGCGAATCAAGTTGGAAGTGGGTTGTGCTTTTCCGGGTAGTGAAATGCGTGAGATTGATGTGCGCGGTCGCAATTTAGCCGAAGGTGTGCCGCGCAGCTTTACGCTCAACAGTGATGAGATACTGGAGTCGTTGAAAGATCCCTTAGAAGCTATTGTGCAGGCGGTCAAATCCGCTCTTGAGCAGTCTCCACCCGAATTGGCATCTGATATTGCCGAGAGTGGCATTGTGTTGACTGGCGGCGGTGCTCTGTTGCGTGATCTGGATCGGCTCATCTCCGAGGAAACCGGTCTGCCGGTTATCGTCGCCGATGATCCTTTGACATGTGTTGCTCGTGGCGGTGGCCTTGCGATGGAAAGAATGGATCGGCGTACGATAGATTTGCTGTCTACGGAGTAGTGAGAGTTGATGGAGCCGGCTCTGTACCGTGCTAGATAAGGTGTGCTTTACCGCGATGCATGTCGATCACGGCAGCTGAGGAGCCGACATCAAGCCATTATTTGTCAAGAAATCTTCCCTGATGCTGCAGATTTTGGGTCCGACCCTCGTGGTCCTCGGTCTGTTAACGGCAGGTCTGTATTTTAATAAACTTCAGTCCACTCGAGCAGTGCTTGACACGCTAGCGTCGCCTATTTTTTGGGTTGCTAACTTGCCAACGCGTGTTAGTGAATGGACGGCGACGCATATCCAATCCCGCAGTGACTTGTTAGAGGGCAACGAGCGTTTGCGACGGGAAAACCTAATATTGCAGGGGCGATCTCAGAAGATGGCCTCATTACAATCAGAAAACGTGCGATTGCGCGCCTTGCTGAATTCCAGCGCTTTGGTGCGCGATGATGTGCTGGTGGCTGAACTTATCGGGGTTTCGCCGGACCCAGAGCGGCTCCAGCTGGTGTTAAACAAGGGAGAGGGCGACGGCGTGTTTTTGGGGCAGCCTTTGATCGATGCCGATGGATTGATGGGACAGATTGTAGAAGTCAGTAGCGGCATATCGCGAGCGCTATTGATTACCGATGTGACGCATGCCGTGCCGGTGCAAGTGAATCGCAATGGGGTAAGGGCAATTGCTGAGGGTACCGGTGCCTTAGAATCACTAGAAGTTCGACATATTTCTGCGACTACCGATATTCGTGAGGGCGACCTATTGGTAACGTCCGGTCTCGGGGGGCGATTTCCCGAGGGGTATCCGGTGGCAGTAGTGATCAATGTCGAGCGGGATCCCGGTGAAGTGTTCGTGCGAGTATTGGCGGCCCCTACTGCGGCGCTAGATCGAACGCGGCATGTGTTGCTGGTATTCACTGCACAACAAAGCCAAGAGGATTGAGCTGTGGCAGACAGGGGAGGACATGGCTATGCGGCTATTTTTCTGACCTTTGTAGCGGCCTATGTTTTGGCGGTGGTGCCGCTGCCTCTTTGGCTGCAGTGGGGGCGACCGGAGTGGTTGGCGCTGACGCTGATTTATTGGTGCATCGCTCTCCCAGAGCGGGTCGGCGTTGCTACCGGCTTGCTGGTGGGTTTGGGTCTTGATGTTTTGGAGGGCGCTGCCCTAGGGCAAAATGCCTTTGCCCTGATGGTAGTGGCGTTGTTAGCCCTGATTCTCTACCAGCGGTTGCGAGTCTCCGGGTTGTGGCAGCAGGCGGCGGTAGTGTTTGTTTTAGTTTGCATCAATCAGCTGATTTGTCAGTGGATACAAAATCTTGAAGGGGTGAGTGTTGTCCCGCTGTTATTTTTGCTGCCTGCGCTCTCCAGTGCTCTATTGTGGCCGGTGGTGCTGCACAGTTTACGTGGCGTGCGGCGCTACTACCGAGTGAGCTGATATGAGTCAGCCTCGTTTGATCTTGGCGTCGGCTTCGCCGCGCCGTAAGATGTTATTAGATCAGTTAGGGGTGAGTTGTACGTGTGCTCCTGCGGACATCGACGAATCACACCGGATGGGAGAGAAACCCACAGACTACGTGAGGCGTATGGCGCAAGAAAAGGCGCGCACTATTGCTTCACTCTATCCTCCTGCTGAGCATGCAGTGCTGGCCGCTGATACCATAGTGGTCATCGCTGGCACAGTGCTGGGCAAGCCAACAGACTATGCTGATGCCCTCTTTATGCTCACTAGTTTAAGTGGCAGGAGCCACTCTGTTTTGACAGCCATATGTCTTATGACGGGCACTGGCATGGTGTGCGAATTAGTGGAGACCGAGGTTGAGTTTATGTCTCTGAGTCAGGAGGTCTGCAAAGCCTACCTGGCCACAGATGAACCTTGGGACAAGGCAGGGGCATACGGTATTCAGGGGTTAGCGGGTGCCTTTGTGCGCTCTGTTGATGGCAGCTACAGTAATGTGGTTGGGCTGCCTCTGTGTGAGACTTGGCAGTTACTGAGCGCAAATGGAATATCAACGGCGCTCCATGTCGCGCAGTCAGACTGATTCACGAGGTAGAACAGTGAGTACCAAAATTTTGATGAATGTGACTCCGATGGAAACACGAGTGGCATTAGTAGAGAGCGGCTTCATCCAGAATATTCACATCGAACGTACGACTAGCCGCAGCCTCGTTGGCAATATTTACTCGGGAAAGGTGGTGAGATTAGTCCCGGGTATGCAGGCGGCCTTTGTGGATATAGGGCTTGCGCGTACTGGCTTCATTCACGTCTCAGATGTTGTTGTTGGCACTGGCCATGGGCGTGCAGACAAAAGTATTTCTTTGAAGAAGATTGCCGACCACCTTCACGACGGCAAGAAGATCCTTGTTCAGGTGACTAGGGATCCTCTGGGCACTAAGGGCGCTCGCCTGACTATGCACTTGTCAGTGTCAACGCGATATCTTGTGTTGCAGCCTCAAAATAAGCATACCGGGGTTTCGCAGCGCATTGACAGTCCGCTGGAAAAGGCACGTTTAAAGCAAATGTTGGCGCAAGCTCGAGTAAATCAAAGCATAGATGATGCTATCGGTTTCGTTCTGCGTACCGCTGCCGAGGGCGTAGGACTCGAGCAGGTGTCTGCTGATATACATTTTCTCCATAGTGTGTGGGTAGATATTTCTCGCAGTGCCAAGACTGCGACTAAAGTCGGATTGCTTTATGAAAATTTACCGCTTCATTTGCGCACAGTGAGGGATCTGATTGATTCGTCCGTAGAAAAAATTCTCATCGATGACAGCGAGTGTTTGGCAGCGCTGCAGGACTTTTGCGCACATCATGTGCCTAAAGCTTCAAGGTTACTTGAGCACTACAGCGGTGAGCTTCCGTTATTCGAACTGCACGGTGTGGAAGGTGAGATCTTTGATGCGCTCGATCGCAGAGTGCAGCTGCAGTGTGGGGGCTACCTGATTTTTGATCAAACAGAGGCCATGACAGTTATTGATGTTAATACTGGATCATTCGTGGGTAAGCGGAATCAAGATGACAATTTTTTAAAGACCAATCTGGAAGCGGCTGAGGTCTTAGCTAGGCAATTACGTTTGCGTAATCTGGGCGGTATTATAATTGTAGATTTTATCAACATGGAAAAGGGCGACCATCGGCGACAGGTTCATGATGCTCTCACTAAATCAATGCAGGGAGACTCTGCTCTTGGCGAGATAGCACCGTTTTCCAAGTTGGGGCTCATTGAAATGACGCGCAAGCGAACAAGCGAAAGCCTTGAGGATTTGCTGTGTGAAGATTGTGTCGTTTGTCATCGGCGAGGCGTAATTAAAACGGCAGAGACGGTTTGTTGTGATATTTTTCGAAAGATCATCTGCGATGCGCAGAGTTGTGAAAAGGATAAGCTGATGTTGCATGTGGCCGCGTCAGTGGCGAATCGATTGTTGAACGAAGAAGCTCAGAAATTTTCCGATCTGCAGCAATCTGTTGGGAAGACAATTAGCGTGCATGTAGAGTTAAGCTATAATCAAGAACACTTTGATCTCATACCGTTTTGACTGATCCTGCATGATAGATGATGACCTTTTTGAGCAGTGATATTCTCTTCGTAACTAATTTCAGCAGGGCCTTTTTTGCAGCATTCTTTTTTTCATAAGCTAGCTAGCGTTCTCTGGGGTGGCATCGTTATCCTGATTGTGATGCTGGCGATCTACGTTGGCGCCGGACGTATAATTGTCGCGAATGTGGGGAATTTTCGCGTGGAGATACTGCAGGGAATAAACGCTCGAGTGCCATTTCTTGTTGAGGCGCAGCAGATGAGCGGTCACTGGCAATCATTCACGCCGATTATTGTACTGACAGGGCTGCGCCTCACTTTTCCCCAGAGTTTAGACCTACCGTTTGAATTGTCAGAGGGACGTATACACGTCGACATACTCAATAGTTTACGCACGCGTTCTTTGCAAATGTCTCATGTGACGCTGACTGATTTAAGCTTGAGTGGCGAGTTGTCTGCCGATGGTAGGCTGCATCTGAACGGTTTTGGTAGCGATCAAGGCGCTACAGTCGCGCAGCTGCAGGCGTTTCTGCTTAACGCGGAACTGGTCACTCTAAAGAATAACAGGCTAATGTTAACGATGCCCAGTGGGGAGATTCGTGATATGAGCCTTAATTTACTGTTGTCACGACAGGGGAGTGCGCGTCGTGTCGAGGCAAAACTGTCTTCTACTAGCGGCACGCATATCTCTGTGCTTGCCGAGGGAGTAGGCGATCCACTGAGGCCTGATTTTTTTACCGGGCAGGCCTACTTGGATATTCAGGTTTCGGATCTGGGAGCCGTAAACGATCTAGTGGCTGACCGGCAACCGGTTGTCTCGGCTGACGGTGCGGTGAATGCAGAGTTTTGGTTGGACTGGAACATGGGGCATTCGTCGGTGGAGGCCCGACTGGAGGGTCGCGACCTTTTGATTACACACACAGAGTCCTTGCGGCAGGTGCCTGTGGATCGCGTGGCCTTTAAGGCGAAGCTGCTGCAGCGTGAGAATCGTTGGACCCTATTTATTTCGGACCTCGAATCGGAGACTGGCGACGTCGCACTGGCACTGCCCAGACTGCAGTTGGACGTTTTAGATGGCGCTCTGCGTATACGCGCGGCAGATATTCCGCTAGAACCGTTGAGCGCTATTTTTGTCGATACGGAACCGCTGTCTGAAAAGCTGCGTGCGGTGGTGAGTGAACTTCAACCACGCGGCCAGGTGTCTTTGCTACAGGTGGGATTCAGTGACGTTAACCAATTGGCTAGGGATTGGGAGGTGGAGGCGAATTTTGAGGAAGTCACCGTAAATGCGGTCAAGGGTGCTCCGGGCATAACCGCCGCTACTGGCTACATAAATCTTATGCCAGGAAATGGATTTGTGGTGTTGGATAGCCAGCTGTTGACCTTGGATTTCCCCCCCATTTATCACGCGCCACTGCACTTTTATGATCTGTACGGCACGTTGCATCTGAATTGGGACGCCGATAACGTCACACTCTCTAGCGGATTGCTTACGACACAAGGCGAGGAGGGGACCGCCAAGGCGCTGCTCGGGCTTAATATTCCCCGACGGCCTAGCGATAGCGGTATTGAGATGGATTTGCTAGTGGGATTACAGAATCTGCACCCTGCTCATCGAGTCAAGTACATGCCCTACGTGCTTAAACCATCGCTGTTAAGTTGGCTGAATGAGGCGATCGGCGATGGCGTTATCGAGCAGGGTGCTTTTCTCTGGCGTGGTAGCTTCAGGAAGAATGCGGCGGCGCTGCATACGACCCAACTGGCATTTAATGTAGCAAATATTGAGATCAACTATCACCCCCAGTGGCCGCCCCTTCTAGTAGAGAAAGGCCTCGTGCTTATTGATGATAGCGAGGTCAGTGTTTGGGCCGAGCGAGCGGATCTGTTTGATTCCACTGTCGAGCAGCTGTCAGTGGAAACTCGCCTTAATGCGCGAGGCGAGATTACGCTGGCCGTAAACGGCAGGCTGCTAGGCCCTGCCACAGACGCATTAAGAGCACTGAACGACTCACCTCTGCAAAAAACGGTGGGGTCAGCCTTTGCCGCCTGGACAGCCACAGGTGAAGTGGAAACGGACGTCGCATTGCACCTAAATTTGAGTGACCTTTCCGTTGCTCCATGGGTGGATGTCACTACCCGTTGGCGCGACGTAAACCTGCTCATCATGCCGGGTAATCTGCCCGTAAAATCCGTAAATGGAGACTTTAGTTATAGCACCTTTAATGGATTCAGTTCGAGTGCACTGGCAGGAGAGCTCTGGGGTGAAACTGTGATTGTTACGCTTGAGCAGCGTCACCGTGATAAGAGTCGACGCTATGATCCTGCGACTTCTGCGCTGAATGTTGGCCTTGCCACGAGCGTTTCTATGAGTGACGTGCATCGTTGGTTGCAGCTGGAGCCCTCGGGGTTGGTCACTGGACAAGCCTCGGTCGATATCGGAATCGCAGTAGTCGGCGGGCAGCCTCCTGTCCTGACAGTAGACAGCGATTTAAAAGGTGTCGGCCTCGATCTCCCGCAGCCGTGGAAGAAGCGTAAGGAGGAACCTAGTAGCCTGCATTTAGAGATGCCAATGGCGGGGGCTAGCAGGCTTCTTTCGCTGAATCTTGGGGACGAACTCAAGTTCAAGCTAGATATTGCAAATGGCAGGGTGCGCGGCGGTGGGTTGGGCATTAATGCAGCGCCACCGGACGTGCGTGAAGATGTTCTGCGTGTCGTTGGTCATACTGTGCTGCTACAGGGAGATGAATGGCTTGGTTTTATCAGAAAATATTTCTCTGCTAGTAAACCGGTTTTATCGAAGCGCGATGAGAGTCCAGGAGGGCTAACGGAAGTACTGTCAAAGAAGCGTTCCGCTAGGGATGCTTATTATCCGAAGCCGGCGCTGCTTGGGCCACCGCTTGCCATCTTGATTGATGCGTTAAAGACAGACTCGCTTGTCATTATGGATCAGCCGCTACGGGATGCCACCTTAAGTTTGGCCTTGAATGGGGATCAGTGGCGTGTATCTCTGCTGACGGATTGGCTAAGTGGTGAGATTTCTCAGGCCGAGAAGGGTGAGCCGGTGCGGCTAGGTGTTGAGCGTCTGGAGCTTGATCGATTGTCAAACTTTAAGCTGTTTGACGGTAGCGATGGTGATGGCGGTGGAGGTGGGGGTGATTCAAAGTTGGGTTCAGAATTATCCGCTGTGCAGGTTGTAGTGAATAATCTTTTCATGTCCGGTGAGCGGCTCGGTGAGCTCGCGTTTGAGCTGGATGGGCAGGACGGGATATTCACAGCGAAAGACATCACTGGCGAGCTCGCCACATTCCAACTGCGCGGTGACCGCCCCAGCAGATTAGTCTGGCACAGTGGATTGGACGGTTATACCGAATTACAGGCTGATCTTAATTTTGAGAATCTGGGTCGTGCCTTAGAATACTTTGGTTATCAACAGATAGTGGAAACAGACAGCGGCAACTTCGAACTGGAATTGCGCTGGCCAGGTGCTCCGCAGAGTTTTTCATTGCGCGAGGGGCACGGTTCCATGCAAGTCATGGTCGGTAGTGGAAGCTTTCTTGAGGTGCCAGCTGGCGCTGCTGAGACTGTGCGTGTGGTCAGTATCCTTGATCTTGCCGACATTGTGCGCCGGCTGAGTCTAACGCATATGTTTGAATCAGGCATCCCCTTTGACAGTGTTGACGGGGAAATCTACTTGCATCAAGGCACACTGGAAGTTGCGCGCATGGATGTTGATGGCAGCTCGAGTTTTCAATTCAAAGGTGTTTCTGATGTGGAGTCCCAAGCCCTGTCAGGTGAGCTGATCGCGACATTACCCGTTGTCAGCAATTTATCGTGGATAGCAGCATTGGCTGCTGCGAGTTTGCCCGTGGCGGCCGGCGTATTCGTGGTCAGTAAGGTTTTTAACGCGCAAATGGACCGGCTGTCTACTGCTGTTTATCGCATCAGTGGATCCTGGACGGATCCTCAAGTGAGTTTTGACCACATCTTTGACACGTCTCAAGCCAGTGCCGCTGCGGCGTCTGAAAGTGTGATGAAATTCGGTGAGATCGGGGGGAAGGATGACGACTCGGAGCCTGACGATATTCAGCCTCCCGCTCCGTCGGGGTCGCCATAGGCCTGCTGCAGTTCTTTCAGATAGCGGAACAACTTTCGGCTGGCCGACGGTGGTTTAGAGCCTTGCACTTCCCTGTTATGTTGCAAGATAATTTGCCGCAACTGTTGGCGATCAGCTTCAGGAAAGTGAGTCATTGCCAGTTCTGCTCCTTGAACACCCGCAGCAAGAATCTCCTCGCGCAATTGCTCTAGTTGATGGAACGCTGCAGTACTTTCTTGTTGAGTGTTGTGCAGGGCTTCTAGCGCATGCTCAATTGGGTCGGGATCTACGTTGCGCATAATCTTACCGATGAGCTGCAGATGTCGCTTGCGGGCGCTATTGCTGCGAATCTGTCGACATTCGCGGAGTGCCGACAACAGCCGTTCATCAATAGGGATTTGAGAAAGTTGATTGTCATTTAACGACAACAAAGACTCTCCCATAGCTTGCAGGCTAAGCATCTGCCGTTTACGTGCGCTTTTACTGGGAGGATCTTGCGGTTCCGCGGTGTCGTCTTCTCGTCGGTCAGGCATACAATAGTGTCGCTAGTCCGAGGAAGGAGACAAAGCCCACTACGTCGGTAATTGTGGTGAGCACAACGCCACCCGCCAATGCCGGATCGATCTTTGCCCTGGCCATCAATAACGGAAGTACAGCGCCAGCCAGAGCGGCGGTCACTAGATTGATGACCATAGCCGCGGCAATAATCAGACCGATTTTCCACTGCTCGAACCAGATTGACGCAGCGACAGCCACGACCAAAGCCCAGAGGATGCCGTTCATTAGCCCGATCACCAATTCGCGGTTAATTAGCCAGCCCTGATTGTTTTTAACCACTTGTCCCAAAGCGATACCCCGCACCACTAGCGTCAGCGTCTGAGTACCAGCAATGCCACCCATGGAGGCTACGATGGGCATTAGCACGGCGAGGAATACAAACTCTTTAATGGTTCCCTGAAAGAGATTGATTACCGACGCGGCGATGAAAGCAGTAACCAGATTGATTCCAAGCCAGATAGCACGGCGTGGTGCGGCATGCATAAGGGGGGCGAAGGTGTCTGTGTCTTCGTCTAGGCCAGCCATGGACATCAGGGAGCGATCAGTATCCTCGCGAATGACGTCCACCACGTCGTCAATAGTGATACGGCCCAAGAGCGTGCCGTTGTCATCTACTACGGGGGCCGATACCCAGTCGTTGCTCTCAAATAGGTGTGCCACTTCCTTGTCAGTCATATTGACTGGAATAGGTTCCACATCGGTGAGCATCATTTCCCGCACAGAGGCGGCAGGGTCCGATACCAGTAAAGTCCGCAGTGACAGCAAGCCGATGAACTGATCTGAACGGTTGACCACAATGAGGTTGTCAGTCATCTCGGGGATTTCAGTGTGGCGGCGCAAATAGCGGAGTACCACGTCCAAGGTTAATCTGGCTCGGATGGTGATCGTATCAGTATTCATCAGGCCACCGGCTAGATCGTCGGGGTAGTGCATGACTCTTTCGAGTCGAGCGCGGTCCTGCTGATCCATGGCGGTGAGCACTTCCCGGGTGACGTGACCGGGCAGCTGCTGAAGGATGTCGGCGATGTCGTCGTCTGCCAAACCTTCGGTTAATTGAGCAACCTCTGTCGCATCCATTTGACCGAGAAACTGTGCCCGAAGGTCGTCGCCCATCTCGCCGAGTATTTCACCTTCACGGTCAACTTCTACCATTTGCCAGAGAATATGTCGAAACTTGGGCGGGGAAGATTCGAGAAGATGCGCTACGTCGGCCGGAAGTAAGCCATTCAGCATTCGCTGCACGTCGACAAAGGTTCCGCTACTCAGTGCCATGGACAATTTGTCGAGAGTGTTTTGGGCTGCTACTTGACCTTGAATCATTTCACCTCCCGAATAAACCCTGCATGCCAGCGTGACTGAGCTGTAGATTATCCGGAAAAGTTGCGCGCGCAACAACGTGATTAGTTACGCATTGATAGTTTACTCGGCTTCGTCGAAGTAATTTGCAATAAGGGTCTGCAGCGCCGCGAGAGCGTTTTCTTCATCACTGCCTTCAATTTCGATATCCAATACAGTATCTTTGCCTGCTGCTAGCATCATGACAGACATAATGCTCTTGCCGTCGATTAATTCCCCGTCTTTCCCCGCCTGTATACGACTGGAAAATGCTGCGGTGCACGCCACAAATTTTGCTGCCGCCCGCGCGTGCAAACCAAGTTTGTTGATAATGGTCAGTTGGGTCTTTATCACAATCTACCTTGCCTAGTGTAGTTCTCGGTGTCGTATGTTTATTGTCGGCAACTGCCCTTTGTAATGTTGATACAGTCGTTCGGCCAAATATACTGACCGATGTTGGCCGCCGGTACAACCAAAGGTGATATTCATATAGCTACGATTACCCTCACGATAACGTGGTAGCCAGTTATCCAGATAGTGGCGAATATCCTGAAACAGCTCTCCTGTCATAGGCTGGCTTTCCAGAAACGCCTGCACGTCCGAGTCTAGCCCACTCTTTAGCCGCAATTCTTTCACCCAGTGGGGATTGGGTAACATTCTCACGTCGAACACGAGGTCTGCATCGGCAGGTACTCCGCGCTTGAAGCCGAAAGACTGTAACAGGATCGACATGCTTCCAACGCTGGTCCCCAGCAGACGTTGCTTGATAGCATCACGCAGTTCGTAAACGGTCATGTGGCTTGTGTCCAGCACCAGAGATGCACAGTCGTGAATAGGCTCCAGGAGTTCCCGTTCCTTAACAATGGCTTCTGCCAGCGGAATAAATTCCGTGCTCATCGGGTGTCGGCGCCGTGTTTCACCAAAACGCTGGAGAAGGTTGGCCTCCTGAGCGTCAAGGAATAGTACTTGGGTTTCTACTGATTGTGGGAGTGATTGAATAATCGCCTCGACTTGCTTCAGATCTTTCCACGAATTACGAGCATCGATACAGACCGCTATACCTTGAAAAATATTGAACTCGTCACCGATGATTTTTGCGACCAGCGCAGGCAGAAGCGATATTGGCAAATTGTCGATGCAGTAGAAACCCTCATCTTCCAGCTGGTTTAATGCAGTACTTTTTCCAGAGCCAGAGCGCCCACTGATGATGATTAATCGCATAAAAGGACGTTGCTGCTCAATCTGCGCCGCTGACGGCGACTTCATAGAGAGTGCTGTTATCTCTAGCCGCGCGCAACCGCTCACAGAAGTGCCGCTGACTGAATAGGCGTGCGATATTTGCAAGTATATCGAGGTGCTGCTGACTAGCCTCCTTTGGCGCTAGCAGCACAAATAGTATGTCTACTGGCTGATCATCCGGTGCATCAAAGAAAATCGGTGTGTCCAGCGAGAGCAATGCGCCTAATGGCTGAGTACAATTGCCTACCCGGCAATGTGGTATTGCGATGCCATGGCCCAGCGCCGTGCTGCCGAGTTTTTCACGCGTAATAAGATGATCTAAGATGTCGTCATAGTGTAGTGAAGGTTCATTGACGCACACTAGTTTCGCTATCGTTTCAAATAATCTTTTCTTGCTGGGCCCGGCTGCATGGCAGACTGTGCGCTCTGGGGTCAATATTTGGCTTAGAAGGTGCATGGTCGCGTCTTTAGTGTCCCCGGTGTTTTTGTTTGTGTTTAATGAGTTGGCGATCTAGCTTGTCAGCGAGAGCATCGATGGCGGCGTACATGTCATCTGAATCGGCATGCGCAAATAGATCGCCACCGGCTATATGGATGGTGGCCTCAGCATTTTGCACCAATTTCTCGACAGTGAGAATAACATGACTATTTGTGGTTTGGTCGAAATGGCGCTGCAGGCGTTCGAATTTATTCTCCACGTACTCCCTTAACGGAGTGGTTATTTCGAGATGATGACCAGTGATTGCCAGTTGCATATGTTGCTACTCCGTTTTGTGATGGTGATATTGGCGACGCCATTTATCGCAGCCAGATAAAAATATTGTCAGTTTAAATTATGCGTTTACGCTCGTTGGATGGAGCGATAAACAGTTTTTCTCGGTACTTGGTGATAGTTCTTCTGGCGACTTCAATGCCCCGTTCATGCATCAATAGTGTTATTTTATTGTCGCTTAGAGGCTTAAGTGGATTTTCTGCAGCGACTAATTTTTTCATCAGAGCCTGAATAGCTACTGATGAACACTCGCCGCCTGAGGACGTTGCCACATGGCTAGAGAAGAAATACTTTAACTCAAAAATACCTCGTGGCGTGTGCATGTACTTGTTGGTGGTAGCTCTAGAAATAGTAGACTCGTGCATTTCGATAGCCTCGGCGATATCGTTGAGCACTAGGGGCTTCATAGCCTCTGTGCCATGCTCAAGAAAACTGCGCTGACGTTCAACAATCTTGCTGGCAACCTTCATTAGAGTTTCATTGCGACTGTGTAGGCTTTTAAGGAACCAGCGTGCCTCTTGCAAATTATCCCGCAAATACGTGTTGTCTGCACTGTTATCGGCCCTCTTAACTAGGCTGGCGTAGTTAGCATTGATTCGCAGCTTAGGGACAATATCCGGATTCAGTTCGACCAGCCAGCGGCCATTTTTTTTGCTGACATAGACGTCGGGCACAATGTACTCAATATCTTCTGGCACCGCTGTGTGCCCAGGGTTAGGGTCTAGCGATTGAATTAGAGCGAGCGCCGCTTTGAGCTCTTGCTCTTTGAGTCGCGTGCGCCGCAGAATTTGGTCGTAGTCTGCCGTGGCCAGTTGGTTCAGGTGGCGGCTCACGATCGCCTTGGCCTGTGGCAGCCAGGCAGTGGTAGGAGGCAACTGGTTTAACTGAATTTGCAAACACTCCTTAAGGTCGCGCGCGCATATCCCGCAAGGCTCAAATTGTTGCAGGCAGTGAAGGACTGCAACCACTTCTTCAATGTCGATATCCAGATCGAGAGCCATTGAATCGTAGATGTCTTCCACGCTCAGTGTGAGTCGCCCATTGTTATCCGTCGCGTCAATAATGGACAGCGCAATGAGGCGATCGGTGTCGGATAGTCTCGTCAGGTTGAGTTGCCACAGCAGTTGTTCGCGCAGTGATTCACTCGCCACATTGCGCCCAGCCATGTCGCCCTCTAAATACTCATCGTCCTGCTGCGAATGAGCGGGCGCCGAAGAAGACGGCAGCAGATCCTCCCACTGCACGTCAACAGGTAGTTCGTCAGGCAGGGTTGTTAGTTCATGGGTATCCCAGTGCGACCCTTCGTCTTGATTATTATTGGCTGTGTGTTCTAGGTTCTGTAACGGGCCGTCACCGGTTATAGCGTTGGATTCCTGCGGTTGATTATCCTCAAGATCGGACAGATCATCTTCAGCCCCAGACTCCTCTAGGAGTGGGTTACTTTCTAGGGCTTGCTGTATTTCTTGCTGCAGATCCAAAGTGGACAGCTGCAATAAGCGGATGGCCTGCTGCAGCTGCGGCGTTATCCTCAGCTGTTGGCTAAGCTTTAATTGTAGTGACTGCTTCATCAGAAGGTCTGTAGCACCCTTATTTTGCTGCCTCCTCAGTCTCTATCATGGAGGCTACCAATGGCAGTGTATCGCTGGCCGCCGCCGTGTGGCAACCTACTTGGCTCGATAATTGCTTGTTATTTTGACCGGTGAAGCACGGTTTTGGGGGCGCATTGCCTGAAGCCTGGATTACGACAGGCGTTACAGAGGATGTGAATCGCTCTGACAGCCTCGCAGTGGCTACATTCGAAACTGTTCGCCCAAATAGACTTTGCGGACGTGTTCATTGTTTAGAACGTCTTCAGCGGTCCCAGAAGCGATAATACGACCCTCCCCAACGATATAGGCTTTTTCACAGATATCCAGAGTGTCACGTACGTTGTGATCGGTGATAAGAACACCGATGCCTCTATCGCGCAGGTGATTAATAATTTCTTTGATATCGATGACTGAAATAGGGTCGACACCTGCGAAAGGCTCATCAAGCATAATAAAATCGGGTTCGGTGGCCAGCGCACGGGCAATTTCGACCCGCCGCCGCTCGCCGCCTGACAGTGATTGCCCAAGGCTCTCGCGCAGATGCTGGACCTTGAATTCCTCCAGCAATTCGTCCCTTCGGGTTAGGCGCTGCTTTTTGTCAAGATCTGAGCGCGTCTCCAGTATTGCCAAAATATTGTCGCCGACAGTGAGGCGTCGGAATATCGAGGCCTCCTGCGGCAGATACCCGATGCCTCGACGCGCGCGCTCATGCATTGTGAGTGAGGTTATATCCATGTCGTTTATGATGATACTGCCTCGGTCGGCAGAGATGATTCCAATTATCATGTAAAAGCAGGTGGTTTTACCCGCACCGTTCGGTCCTAGAAGGCCCACGATCTGTCCACTGTCTATCGATAGTGATACATCGTGTATCACTGCCCTTCCGCGATACGTCTTGGCCAAATTATTCGCTCGTAATTCTGCCACTGCCGCTCTCTTCTAATAGTTCTGCTGCCGGTGGACGGGGTATTTCCACTGGGGGCTGGTCCTCTGGCGCGTCCTGGTCTTGCGTATTTTGCACGCTGGGCGGAATGACGACCACAACCTTGTTACCTGTCCGTGTTTCATCGGATCGCGCGGTAATCAATTGTTTCTCCATTAGATAGTCAATGGAATCTCCGTCGACAACAGATCCGTCCTGTTCGATATGCGCGTTTGTTTGCAGGTGCACCCGGTCCTCATTTTTGAAATACTTGATAATATCAGCATGAGCGTAAACGACCCCTTTATCCAACTCTGGCCGTTGGCGCATTTTGGCGGGATTCCCTTCGGCGACTATTTCACTAGCGTCGTCGGATGCGTGATAAATGGTCAGCTTACTGGCTTCCAGCTCCATACTTCCCTGCTTCATTTGCACATTGCCGGTATAGATGGTCACCCCGTTTTTTTCATCACGCAGGGCCTTGTCTGCCGTGAGGTGAATGGGTTGGTCTCTATCGTCCGGTAAGGCATAGGTGACGGCTGCTTGAAGACTCGCGAGCAAAACGAGAAGCCAGGCGCGCCATTGCAGCCTTGGAGGCCATTCATCAGGGCCGCGGTTAAGCATAGCGAGTCTGAAGAGTGCGCCTGGGGCGGCTTGGTTAAAGTGATCAGGCATTAAACGATCCCTGCATGTAATAGATCTTTGAGGTGAACGATGCCGGCGAGATCGCCGGCGGTATCGAGAACAACAAGGGAGCTGATTTCATTTTCTTCCATGATATGCAAGGCTGCGGCAGCCAACATGTTGGGATCTACTGTCTTGGCGCTGGACCTGATTAACTGCCCGATTGGAGTCTCGTTGATATCCAAGCGTGCATCCAGGGTGCGACGCAGATCACCGTCAGTAAACACACCTTCCAGTTTACCCTCTTTATCAACCACCGTCGTCATACCCATGCCTTTATTGCTAATTTCTAACAACGCCTCCGCCAGTTTGACATGTCCATTGACACGGGGAATATCATTGCCAGATTTCATGACGTCTTGAACTTTTAATAGCAGTTGTCTGCCTAAGGTACCTCCTGGATGCGAGAACGCAAAATCGTCCGCCGTAAAACCGCGGGCCTCGAGCAGCGCAATGGCCAATGCGTCTCCCATAACAAGCGCTGTCGTGGTGCTGGATGTGGGTGCCAGATCAAGGGGGCAGGCTTCAATTTCTACGCCGGTATTGAGGTGGACATCAGAGGATTGCCCCAGCGCAGATTGCGCGTTAGCGGTCATGCTCACCAGAGGAATACCCAGTCGCTTTAGGTGAGGGAGCAGGGTCAGAACTTCGGGTACAGCGCCGCTATTGGATAGAGCGATAACCGCGTCCTGGGAAGTGATCATTCCCATGTCGCCATGACTTGCTTCTCCAGGGTGGACAAAAAACGCAGGGGACCCGGTGCTGGCCAGCGTTGCCGCTATCTTGCAAGCAATGTGGCCTGATTTACCCATGCCAGTGACAATGATTCGACCTCGAACCTGCAGCAATAGTTCGCAGGCTCTGCTGAACTCAGGGCCGATACGCTCCTCGAGAGAAGCCACCGCAGCAGCCTCCATGCGGATGGTCCGGCGCGCAGATGCGGTGTAACTGATGGAGCGTTGCTCCGGCATGGCACTTTCCTCAATTTACTTGGCTGAAAGTAGAAAATAATAATAGAGTACGTAAGAAGAGACTAACACTGTGCCCATAATTCGGCCAATATAGGCATGTTTATGTTTTGATTTAGCGCGTTTGCTGCTGATAAAAATTGCCAGAGCTAGAAAAAAAGTTAGAGCTGTCATGCTGGCATAATCTCTTGAAATAGCCTGCGGGTCGAGCGCTTCAATTCCGACAATTCCTGGAATTGACATTACGGCCAACAAATTGAATAAATTGGAGCCAATGATGTTCCCAAAGGCAATCTCAGTGTGCCCCCGCAGTGCGCTGGTGATGGTGGCTGCGAGTTCCGGGAGGCTGGTCCCAATAGCGACAACGGTAAGGCCTATGATGAGCTCTGAGACACCCAATTCCTCTGCGACGATGACTGCACCCCACACGAGAATTTTGGAGCTGAAGATCAATATTAAAAGCCCGAATGCGAATGTGGACCAGGCGCGCAAAGGTGACAAGTTGGGCATTGGTTCATCGTTAGGTTTAGTAGCGTGCTCCGGTTTGCCAAGTTCGCTAAAAACCAAGACGACAATAATAATTATTATCGCCGCCAGCATGAGACATCCATCTTGTATAGACAGTACGCCGTCGAGTATCAGCGCCCCGACGCCGACCGTGGCCAGTAGCAGAACGGGGATTTCTCTTTTCAGGCATTGTTCGTCAATCATTAGCGGAGCAACTAGTGCTGTCACGCCCAGTACAAGCGCAATATTAGCGATATTTGAGCCGATAGCATTCCCAATGGCCAGTGGGCCTGCTTCTGAAAGCGAGGCTGTGAGTGACACAAGTATCTCCGGCGCTGAGGTCCCCAAAGACACAATAGTTAAGCCGATAATGATCGGCGCAATGCCGAGATTTCTAGCGATTGACGCGGCTCCGGCTACAAATAAGTTGGCGCTCCAAATGAGGGCGACAAAGCCAAAGAGAATGGATGCGGCGGCTAGCAGCATAAGCGCAAATTTCCTGTTAAAATACGCTCCGCCCTCTGCACTGGAACTGGTTGGGCATATCTGTTGTCAAAAGCGGATAGCGACATTGAATGATGTGATAGTAGACATCGTTTGTGTGCAGGATAATTATACAGGGCATTAGAGGTCAGGCTAGTAACAAAATTCAGTATTGGAGTACAGGCATGTTAATTCGTGGAAATACAGTGGCGGCGGTTGCTTTGTTGCTGGGCTGGCTGGCAAGTCCTCAGGTCTTAGCGCAGGATCAGGTTGCCTATGATTTGGTGCAGGATACTACCGTGCGAGTGATGGAAGTGGTGGTAGCCGCTGATGATTATGTCGAGTCTGACCCCGAGCGTTACTACAGCCAAATACAGGACCTGCTGGATCCATTAATCGATTTTAGAGGTTTTGCACGCTCGGTCATGGGCCCCTATGCAAGTTCCGAGCGTTACCGTTCGCTGGACGAAGCTGGGAGGAAGCAGTTGGCAGCGGATCTGGACCGTTTCACTGCGGTAATGCGTGAGTCTCTGGTGCGCACGTATAGCAAGGGTCTTCTGGCGTTTGGGGGGTCAAGGATCGAGCTTGTATTACCAGAAGGTGAGGCTGCGGGTGACGCTAAGAGCACGAGGTTATCTGTGCGCCAATTGATATATGCTGATAATCCAAAGCCTTACGTCGTGATGTACCAGATGGGCCGGGATAAGTCCGGTGACTGGAAGTTGCGTAACGTGATTATAGAAAGTGTCAATCTGGGTGCGATATACAAAGACCAGTTTTTGGCATCGGCGCGAGAGCAAGCCGGCAACATCAACGCTGTCATCGATAGCTGGACCATCGTCGTCGTCGATGTAGAGAGCTGATTTTGCCTAGAGCCAGCATTCGCTATCCGTCTGCTTTTCTCATAAAATAATGCTTTTTAAAACAGGCATCGGTATCGATTGAATGTCTGGAGCAATGGGTGCCACCGTGCACGGCGGCAACAAAAAACAAGGGGGTTTAAATGGACGCGGCCGCAGTCAAGGTACTGTTGGAGAATCACATGCATGAATGTGAGTTCCATGTTCAAGGTGAGGGTAGTCATTATGATATTGTGGCGATCGGCGCAATGTTTGAGGGTTTGCGTCCGGTGAAAAAGCAGCAATTGGTTTATGCTGCGCTGACAACCCACATTGCAGACGGTAGCGTTCACGCGGTCAACATACGAACTTTTACGCCGCAAGAGTGGCAGGCTAGAGGGCAAGCGTGAAGACGACGGTGCTCTCTGCGATGAATTTTTTTGAGGGAAACAGCGCTGTCGAGGCCCGCTGCGGCCGCCGACAGTGCTGATCGGTTAAAACTATGAATGAGAAACTGACCATAGCCCTAACCAAGGGTCGCATTCTTAAGGAAACGCTTCCGATGCTGGCGCGCGCCGGCATTGAGTCGCTGGAAGACATTAGTAGCAGCCGTAAACTGGTGTTCGAAACTAACCGTCCCGATGTGCAGCTGGTTGTCCTTCGAGGCACTGACGTTCCTACTTACGTGCGTCACGGCGCAGCCGATATGGGGGTGGTCGGCAAAGACGTGCTAATGGAGCAGGGTGCTGAAGGTCTTTATGAGCCGCTGGACTTGGGTATCGCTCGCTGCTCTCTCATGACCGCAGGGCCCGTGGGCTGGCAAGGCAGCGGGGCACGTATCAGAGTTGCGACTAAGTTTGTCAACATCGCCCGAGAGTACTTTGCGGGCCAGGGTGTGCACGTTGATCTGATCAAACTTTACGGCGCGTTGGAATTGGCACCCATTATGAATCTGGCTGATTTAATTGTTGATATTGTTGATACCGGCAATACCCTGCGCGCGAATGGCATGGAGCCACTTCAAAAGATTGCCACTATTAGCTCGCGTCTAGTGGTCAATAAGGCGGCTATGCGTTCCCGTTATAGTGTCATCACACAGATTGTCGATGACCTCACAGCAGTGGTGCAGGAGGCGGGGAATGCAGCGGCTTGATACCACCTGTAAGGATTTCGATAGCGCACTCGCGCAGTTAACGGCTTTTGATGCTGGCACCGACTCCGTTGTTAGTCAGACGGTAGCACAGATAATCGCAGATATTGCGGCGCGTGGTGATGAAGCGTTATTGGAGTATACAGTCCGATTTGATCAGGTGACGGCAAGCTCGGTGGCGCAATTGGAAATATCCAAAAAGCGGCAGTCCATGGCGCTCAATAGTATTGATTCGGTTCAGCGTGAGGCGCTGGAGTATGCTGCGCATCGTGTGCAGAGTTTTCATCAGCACCAGCTGCAGCAGAGTTGGCAGTATTACGATGATTCAGGCAATCTTTTGGGGCAGAAGGTTACCCCCCTTGAGCGGGTTGGCGTTTATGTCCCCGGTGGTAAGGCAAGTTATCCGTCTTCTGTGCTAATGAATACCGTGCCTGCCAAAGTGGCGGGGGTGCCCGAAATCGTAATGGTGGTGCCGGCACCCGGTGGAGCATTAAATGATCTGGTGCTGGCCGCAGCCTGCATAGCTGGAGTGGATCGACTGTTCACGATAGGGGGCGCTCAGGCGATAGCGGCGTTAGCGTGTGGCACGCACACCGTACCTGCTGTCGATAAAATTGTCGGCCCCGGAAATATTTATGTAGCGACGGCCAAGCGGCAGGTGTTCGGTCGGGTCGGGATTGATATGGTAGCCGGCCCCTCTGAAATTCTGATCATCTGCGATGGTAGTACTGACCCAGATTGGGTGGCGATGGACCTATTTTCCCAAGCAGAGCATGATGAGCTCGCTCAGTGCCTGTTGCTGTGCCCGGACGGTGCCTATCTCGATGCCGTGCAAGCCAGTATGAACCGTCTGTTGCCGGATATGGAAAGAGCGGACATTATTGCCATATCCCTCGCCAATCGCGGGGCTATGATTCTCACTCGTGACATTCATGAAGCGTTGGCAGTAAGTAATCGTATTGCGCCGGAGCACCTTGAGCTATCCGTAGAAGACCCCGAAAGTTTATTGCCGCTAGTGCAGCATGCGGGCGCAATTTTTATGGGAAAGTTCACTTCGGAAGCGCTGGGCGACTACTGCGCGGGCCCCAATCACGTACTGCCTACTTCGCGCAGTGCTCGCTTCTCTTCTCCGTTGGGGGTCTACGATTTTCAAAAGCGCAGCTCTATTATTATGGGCAGCCAGCATGGTGTGCAGGAATTGGGTGCTGCGGCCTCAGTGTTAGCCCGAGGCGAGTCGTTGACAGCCCATGCGCGCAGCGCGGAAATGCGGATCCTAGATAAGCCAAGCGCTAACGACTAGTTTCCGCTCATTTTGGGTCCTTCAATATGCCGACAACGGCATTTAGCTCAAGGCTCTGCTGATTCCGCTGCAACGAAATAGCAATGTTCTCTCCAGGTTTGAGCATTGCAATTCGGTGCATCGTCAGCCTGCCTCCCTTGACTTTATCTCCGTTAATATGAGTGATGACGTCTCCCACTTGTACCCCTGCTTTTTGCGCAGGACTACCCCATGCTACTGCGGCTACCGCTAGCGCCAGCGTTTTTCCCTCAGGCGAGGATATTGCGCCAACGGGCTTTACGCTGACGCCTAGCCATCCCCGGATAACCTCGCCATAACTAATTAGGTCCTGCATGACAAAGACCGCGAGATTTACGGGTATTGCTAGGCTGATACCAATTCCGGTGCTTGCGCGTTGCGTCTGGTTGTTGGTTCCGTAGATCAGGGTATTGATCCCTAGGAGGCGACCGCTGGTGTC
The DNA here is from genome assembly GCA_913062625.1 of uncultured Haliea sp. Lineage (GTDB taxonomy): Bacteria > Pseudomonadota > Gammaproteobacteria > Pseudomonadales > Halieaceae > Marimicrobium. Next base: position 40,428 of record CAJXWP010000008.1, read on the forward strand.
GATGAGTGCGCCGCCAGAGTTGCCCAGGTGAATAATGGCATCGGTCTGGATATAGTCTTCGTAGGTGTCCAATTGAAGGCCAAAGCGACCCAGAGCGGAAACAATACCTTGGGTTACCGAATGTCCGAATCCCAGTGGGTTACCAATGGCCAGTACGACATCTCCCACTCTGGCGGTATTGGAGTCTCCTAGCGTTATGGGTTGCAGGTCTGTCAATGCTACTTGCAATACTGCAAGATCAGTGGCCGAATCGGATCCGATTACCACAGCATTGGCGGAACGACCATCGTTGAGCATCACCTTAATAGCATCAGCCTCCGCAATGACATGGTTGTTGGTCAGTATATGGCCCTGTTCAGTCATGATGACGCCAGAGCCAAGAGACCGCTCGATGCGCTGACGTTGCGGCCGCGGCTGAGCTGAGCGTCGAAAAGTGAGGTTTTCCAGTTGGGGATTCGGGCCTTCTTGTACCAGTTTAGCGGTATAGATGCTGACTACAGATGGCGTAGCCTCAAACACTGCTTTGGCGTAACTGACTCGCTCTCGGGCAGCATCCCCGGATGAATTCAGGGGTAATACCCAGCGGTCGAGAATCAGCAGGGCCGCAAGTAATCCTGCGATCGCGGGCCAAATAATAAAGGTCAGTTTTTTTTTCATGCGCAACCATGCGTGTTGTTAGAGGCTGCATTGTATATTATGCCTGCTCAGGTGTGGCAAATTGCTAGTGCGATGACTGAAAACTACAGGTGATAATGATATGAGTGTAGCCCTTACTGAACTCAGCCTATACCTCGACCAGTGTCTGCGAACTGATCAGTTTCAGGATTACTGTCCTAATGGACTGCAGGTTGAGGGGAAGCCTCGGGTTGCCAGGCTAGCGACAGGCGTTACTGCCTGCCAGCGTTTTTTGGACGAAGCGATCGACTGGGGAGCTGATGCCGTGCTCGTGCATCACGGTTATTTCTGGCGCGGGGAAGCGCTGCAGGTGGTGGGAATAAAACGTCGACGGCTTGCGACTCTGCTGGTCAATGAAGTCAGTTTGCTGGCTTATCACTTACCGCTTGACGCCCACCCACAGCTGGGGAATAACGCTCGTCTCGGTTGTTTGATGGGCATAGACTTGGAATGTCAGGAGTCACTGCAGCCCAAGGTGAGTGGTAGCCTGGGGAATATAGGCAGCTTGCCTAAAGCCGTTTGTGCTGCTGAATTTGTTGCCAAACTTGAGGAAATAACCGGGCGTAGCGCGTTGCATGTCGGTAATTCAGAGGCTCTGGTCAGCCGTATTGCCTGGTGTACGGGTGCTGCCCAACATTATATAGAAGACGCAGTGAAAGCGGGGGCCGACCTGTTCGTAACCGGCGAAGCCTCAGAGCAGACTGTGCACACCGCCAGAGAGGAGGGTATCCACTTTGTTGCTGCAGGCCATCACGCCACTGAGCGTTATGGGGTGCAAGCTTTGGGCACCCACTTAGCGGAGCAATTCTCTCTTGAGCACCGTTTTATCGATATTGACAATCCGGTCTAAGGCACGAGGAAATCAGGCATCAGCCCATTTTTTTTCGGACGGTACATCCTGTGGTTTCCGTTCTAGGCCAAACTCCTCGTTCAGCATCCCTTTTTCCTCTGGTGAGCTCTTTGGAGCATAATCGAGAGGGGGCTGGATATGAGCCAGATGGGCTGGGATTTCCGTTGGGTCAGTATTGTTCTCAACATGCTCCAAGGAGATTGGACCTTCACCTTGGCATAGCGTAGCGGCACCGGTAGCCAATCGGTTGTGCACTTCCCGATAACTGTCGGTAAGATTGTTGAGCAGCTTTGCCGTTTCCGTAAAGTGTTCGACGACCTCGTTCTCATAGGCTTGCTTGTCCTGTATCACCTGATCCAGTTTTTTCGCCACGTCCTGATATTTTTTTGCCGTCCCCGATGTCCGACGACCCGCAAGCCAGCCTAGCCATAAACCCACTACGGCAATTGCAGCGCCTATTGCCCACAGGATGTCCAAGCTATACACAGGTGATTCCACAAAAATGTCCTCATTCTCACAAATTAGTACAATAGTATACCCTGAATGTTTCGTGGGCAGTTAGCGTCCGGACTAAACAGAGGGAGTGTCGTTGCCAAGTGCGGAGGCTCTCGTTACAGTGTGCCCGTTTTAAGCAATTCGGGATTAGGCAGCCCCAGATATGACGACACCTTGGCAACGCTATCAAGCCGACCTGCAACGTGAGGGTTTTTTTCATGACTTCGCGCAAGAGCAGGCTGTGCTCTCACTACAAGATCTATATGAGCGCTTGATAAAAGTTCATCATGGATACGGTGATCATTTGAAAGTCTGGGCGCACAAGCTCCGCCGACGAGAAGTAGAGCCGCAGGTAGGCCTTTATTTTTGGGGAGGCGTAGGCCGGGGTAAGACCTATCTTATGGATACCTTTTTTGAATGTTTGCCCTTCAGCCGCAAGTCGCGCGTCCATTTTCATCGGTTTATGCAGCGGGTCCATAAAGAACTCGCCACGTTTGAGGGAGAGAAGAACCCGTTAGAGCTGGTCGCAGATAAGCTTTCTAAAGAGGCCCGCGTCCTTTGTTTTGATGAGTTTTTTGTCACGGATATTGGGGACGCAATGATTCTTGGAGGGCTGATGAAGGCGCTCTTCGCGCGTGGAGTAACATTGGTGGCGACCTCCAATATTGAGCCTAAAAAGCTTTATGAGAATGGGCTTCAGCGCCAACGTTTTTTGCCTGTAATCGACCTGATAGAGAAATATACGCAGGTTCTCAATGTAGACGCCGGCGTTGACTACCGCTTGCGCACTCTGCAACAGGCGAAGTTGTACCACTTTCCCTTAAATGATGAAGCCGACAGGACTCTGAAGGACAGTTTTTCACGCCTCGCGCGGGAACCGGGCAAGCACTGGGAGCGCATTGAGATTAACAATCGTTATTTAACATGTCGCTGCGTGGCAAATGGTGTGGCATGGTTTGACTTCGCTGAGTTGTGCGATGGCCCTCGATCCCAGAATGATTACATTGAACTAGCGCATATATTCCATTCGATCATTATTTCGGGGGTGCCCGTATTTGACGCTGACAAAAACGATCAGGCACGCCGATTCATTAATTTGGTAGACGAATTCTATGACCGCAACGTCAAGCTTGTGCTGACGGCGGCTAAACCGCTAATGGAGCTCTACGCAGGCGGCAAGCTGGCGTTTGAATTTCAGCGAACAGTCTCTCGGTTGCTGGAGATGCAGTCTTATGAGTACCTCGCCCTTGAGCATCGGCATTAAGCCACTTGGCATAATCCGGTGCTGTCCGGGGGTATTTATCGAGCCAGGCGGGCTGTTTTGTGCTCCAATGCTGGCACGAGTAGCGAGGATTCGCCCTGTGACGTGCTCCGTAGGTGGCAGGCAGACAAAATTTGTTGAATTCGCAGCTTGAAAATGGGCGTTCCATTGGGTAGTATTCGCGCTCTTGAAATTAGACTCCTCTAACAGGCAATTATTGATGAAAACATACAGTGCCAAAGCGGAAAATGTTGCCCGAGATTGGTTTGTGGTGGACGCCGAAGACAAGACCTTAGGGCGCCTTGCAAGCGAAATCGCTCACCGTCTGCGCGGTAAGCATAAAGCCGAATACACGCCTCATGTGGATACCGGGGACTATATTGTTGTTGTAAATGCAGATAAAGTGCGCGTAACGGGCGCAAAGTCAACAGACAAGATGTATCATCATCACACCGGTTATCCTGGTGGCTTGAAGTCAATTTCTTTTGAGAAATTGATTGCCAAAGCGCCTGAGAAAATCCTTCAGGGAGCAGTAAAAGGCATGTTACCTCGCAATACCTTGGGGCGGGCCATGTTCAAAAAACTGAAAGTGTATGCCGGTAGTGAACACCCCCATACAGCCCAGCAGCCTCAAGCTTTGAACATCTAACGGATAAATTCTATGTCAGCTACCCAATACTATGGAACGGGTCGTCGTAAGACGTCCACTGCCCGTGTTTTTCTAACAAGCGGCGCCGGCACCATCGTCGTGAATAAGCGCCCTCTAGATCAGTATTTTGGCCGTGAAGTGGCTCGCATGATCGTCCGACAGCCTCTGGAGCTCGTTGACTTAAACGGAAAATTTGATATCAACGTGACTGTGGCGGGCGGCGGAAGCTTTGGACAGGCTGGAGCGATTCGGCACGGTATCACGCGTGCGCTGATGGAATATGATGAGTCCTTGCGCCCGAGTTTGCGCAGTGCCGGATATGTTACACGTGATTCCCGGGCTGTGGAGCGTAAAAAAGTTGGTTTGCGCAAAGCGCGTAAACGGCCTCAGTTCTCCAAGCGTTAAGCAGATGGTTTGCATCCTTGGTGTTATCGGGGATGTGGACACAGCAAAAAACGCCCGGGTGCTTTGCATCCCGGGCATTTTTTTGAGCTGGCCAAAGGCGGCAGCTTTGCATATTGAATAATCTCAATCTATTGCAGAAAATGGATTCAAATCAAGGTCTTTTCCTTGTAACAGCAGCCTAAAATCATTAATATTCAGGCCGTTTTAGAGCTGCGCTTTAAGCTGTTATTTAGTGGGTTTGAGCGGGTCTGTGATATTAGGAGAAAAGCATGGTTAGCGATCGCGTGAACTCGGGGAGACGGACATTCCTGACAGTTGCCACGAGCGCAGTGGCGGCCGTTGGGGCGGTAGGGATTTTAACGCCCTTCGTAGGGTCTTGGAATCCATCCGCAAAAGCGAAGGCAGCAGGGGCGCCGGTCAAGGCCGACATCAGCCAGATCGAGCCAGGCCAGATGGTGGTTGTAGAGTGGCGCGGTCAGCCGGTCTATGTGGTCAATCGCACCGTCAGTCAACTTGAGGCGCTTGCAGGCCTTAATGGGCAATTGAGTGACCCCGAATCTGAAAATGACGCCCAGCAGCCGGCCTATATCACCGGCATTGAACGTTCTAGTATCCCGAATTTGCTGGTGGTTGTTGGTCTTTGTACGCACCTTGGTTGCGCCCCTAAGTATGTTCCGGAAGTGGGTGTGACAGATATGGGGGGTGCAGCGTGGGTAGGTGGATTCTTTTGTCCCTGCCATGGTTCCAAGTTTGACTTATCCGGCCGCGTTTACGCGGGCGTTCCTGCTCCCTCTAACTTGTTAGTGCCTCCTTATTCTTTCGAGGGTGACAAGGTTTTGGTCGTTGGCGTGAATCCGGAGAATGTGTGATGAGTAATATGTTGATTGGATTACGAGACTGGGTCGATGCGCGCCTGCCTATTATGAAGGCCTGGAACACGCATATGGCGCGGTACTATGCGCCCAAAAACTTCAATTTCTGGTATTTCTTTGGGGTGCTGGCTCTGTTGGTGTTGGTCAACCAGCTGCTCACTGGCATCTGGCTCACTATGAGCTATACCCCCTCGCAAGAGGAGGCGTTTGCGTCCGTTGAGTACATTATGCGAGACGTGGACTATGGTTGGATACTGCGCTATATGCACTCCACCGGCGCGTCGGCGTTCTTTGTGGTGGTGTATTTGCATATGTTCCGAGCCATGCTCTACGGGTCTTACAAGAAACCTAGAGAGCTGATCTGGATTTTCGGCATGCTTATCTTTGTCGTCCTCATGGCTGAGGCCTTTGTTGGCTATGTGTTGCCATGGGGCCAAATGTCCTACTGGGGCGCGCAGGTCATCATCTCACTATTTGGCGCCATTCCTTATTTTGGCGAGGATATCGTGACCTGGATTCGCGGCGACTATTTGCTCTCCGGCATCACGCTGAATCGTTTTTTCGCGTTGCACGTCGTAGCTTTGCCTATTATTTTAATGGCGCTCGTGGTGCTGCATCTTTTGGCACTGCACGAAGTGGGCTCAAACAACCCCGATGGCGTCGATATCAAGAAGTACAAGGATAAAGACGGTGTACCGCTGGACGGCGTAGCGTTCCACCCCTACTACACGGTGCACGATCTGCAGGCGATCGGCGTATTCCTGTTCATATTTTGTGGGATCATTTTCTTCATGCCGGAAATGGGTGGATTCTTCCTTGAGTATCCTAACTTTGAACAGGCCAATAACCTGAAGACGCCTGAGCATATAGCGCCTACCTGGTACTTCACGCCCTTCTACTCTGTGTTGCGCGCGGTGCCTGATAAGCTCTGGGGCTTCATTGCGTTTGCTGCATCGGTCGCTATACCCTTTATGCTACCTTGGTTGGATCGCAGTCCGGTTAGGTCTTGGCGTTATCGCGGCAATATTACGAAGATAATGTTGGTGTCGTTCGTATCCTCATTCCTGATCCTCGGTGTGTTGGGTGCTTGGTCTCCTACTGAGGCTCGTACGACGCTCGCTCGTGTTTGCTCGATCATTTATTTTAGTTTCTTCCTGCTGATGCCAATATGGTCGTCCATCGACAGGACCAAGCCGGTACCAGAGAGAATTACGATGGATGGCGGTATTGGTTTCTGGGGCAGCATGGGGGCTTTACTGCTGATTTTAGCACTGACTATTTTGCCGCTGCAGGCCGTGGCGTCGTCATCGTATGACTGCGGCACCATCGCCTGCGATGAATTTAAGGCTGATCCCCGTGATCAAGCCTCGCTGCAGCGCGGTGTCAAAACCTATATGAATTACTGCATGGGCTGTCATACGATGCAGTATCAGCGCTATAACCGGGTAGCCGAGGACCTTGGTATCCCGGAAGATCTGTTTCATGTCAATTTAATGTTTGATCCTGACGTTAAAATGGGCGCTTTGATGCAAAATGCCATGGATAAGGATGAAGCCAAAAAATGGTTTGGTGCGGCGCCGCCTGACCTAACACTGGTGTCGAGGGCACGCCAACCGCAGTGGCTCTATACCTACTTGCGCACTTTTTATCAGGACAGTAGCCGTCCATACGGCGTTAATAACAAGGTATTCAAGGACGTAGGCATGCCGCACGTACTGCTGGAATTGCAGGGCATGCAGGAATGTGCCCCCGGTCCGATTGTGGCTGATAATGGCGGTGTAAAACGTGATCCTCTGACCGGCGAAGATATACTCGAGGATCCCTGCGGCCGACTCGTCATTCCTGTGGCCGGAGAGATGACTTCCCAAGAATTCGATAAGACAGTGTATGATCTGGTAAACTTCCTCGCCTATTCGGCTGAACCGATGGTTACTGACCGTCACCGAATAGGCATGTATACGTTACTTTTTATTGCTTTATTTACGATTTTCGCATGGTTACTTAATAGAGAGTACTGGAAAGACGTACACTGATCGCTCGCAATTGATGGTGGTGGCGCTGAGACTGACTTAGCGACGCTTTGTGTTCTGTATGAAAAACTGAGGAATCCCCAATGGGTGTTGTGGCTAAGCGGTCTTCGATGACATTTTTTTCTGATAGTACCAGCCACTATAGCCATAGGGTGCGTATAGTCTTGGCCGAGAAGGGCGTTACGGTCGATATGGTCGAGTCCGATGCAGCGCACCCTCCCGCCGAGCTGGCTGACCTCAACCCATACAATAGTTTGCCAACTCTGGTTGATCGTGACCTAGTGCTCTACGAATCCAAGGTTATGATGGAATATCTGGATGAGCGTTTTCCGCACCCACCGCTTTTGCCGGTATATCCCGTGGCCAGGGCAGAAAGTCGACTCTTTATTCACCGCATTGAGAAGGACTGGAGTGTACTGGTTGATGCTATCCAGCACACACGCAGTGACAATGTCATCAAGAAGTCGGTTAAGGAGCTGCGTGAGAGCATTGTGGGTGTCGCGCCTATTTTTGCTGAAAAGCCGTTCTTTATGAGTGATGAATTCACCTTGGTGGACTGCTGCATCGCGCCTATTCTATGGCGTCTTCCTTTTTTGGGTGTGGAAATTCGACCCAGTAAGCAAACAAAGCCTCTGCAAACCTATATGGACAACCTATTTAACCGGGAGTCCTTTCAGGAGAGTCTGACCGAGCAAGAACGAGAAATGCGACTGTAAGACAGACTGTTTCTAGCGGCATAGTGTCAGAGTGGATAATGAATTCTAGTCGTCCTTATATCATGCGCGCGCTCTATGAGTGGATCGTAGAGAATGGTTTAACGCCCTATGTGCTGGTAGAAGTATCGAGGCCTGGCGTTATAGTTCCTCAACAATTTGTTAAGGACAATCAGATTGTCCTTAACATTTCTCCAGACGCTGTCGTTGATCTAAACATATCCAATGAGGCCGTTGTTTTTAACGGCCGATTCGGAGGGGTCGCGACCGACATTTTTGTGCCTATCTCTGCTGTGGCGGGTATTTATGCACGAGAAAATGGTCAGGGGATGGTGTTTGACCCCGAGGAGACTGTCAGCTCACCGGACGATACGCCGCCGGAGCCAGAGAAGCGGCCCTCTCTTAAAATCGTAAAATAGAGCGGGGTTCATGCCCAGCATGCTGCCAGCGTAGTTACACTAATCTACTATCTCAAACAGTTGCACTACGCGACTGACTCCGGAAACGTCCGCCGCCTGCTCTGAAACACGCTTTGCTTCTTTTTGTGTTATCAAACCCATCAGATAGACCACACTATTTTCAGTCACTACCTTGACCTGTGAGTTCTGAATGTTGTCACTGGTCAGGAGCACCGATTTGATCTTTGAGGTGATCCATGAGTCTTTACCGCGGGTCAGGCCGGAGCTGGGTGGCCCGATTTCAAGCTCATTGTATATCCGGCGCACATTTTGAATTTTGCGGAGCACCTCAGTCGCCCGCGATTTTAGCGCTTTGTCACCGACTTGTCCGGCTAGAAGCACATAGCCGTTATAGCTGACCAGAACTAAGTGCGCGTCGTCATAGGCATCATTTGACGCATGAATATTGACTTCAGCCTTGGTTTCGATATTGTCGTCTTCGATCATTCGTCCTAGGGTACGCTCGTTGGGTGGATCGTCTATCGAGTCCATCTGCATGCTTGACAGGAAACTCCCACAGCCCGATAGCGCGAGTGAGAAACAGGCAAGCAGTGAGGCAAAAATCATTCTCATGGTCTAGTCCCGGTTATAGGTTCCAAAAAGGGTGTGATCTATCAGTTCGCATAAACTGTGAATCACCATGGTGTGTATTTCGACAATACGGCTTGGTTGGGTGGCATCCACCCGCAGCTCCACATCTTCCGGGCGCATAAGCGTGCCGATGTCGCTATCCCCCGTATTCGACATGACAACTACTTGCATGTTTCGCTCTTGGGCGGTCTGCACGGCTCGCAACAGATTGTCCGTGCCCATTGAGCTGTTTATGCAGAGCAACACATCGCCCGCTTGACCCAGAGCGCGCAGCTGGCGTGAGAAGATTTCGCTGATACCAATGGATTGGGCGATGGCGGTGACATTGGCGCTGTCCGCGCCGAGCGTGAGCGCAGGCAGGGCAGGCCTATCGTCGCCAAAGCGGGTGAGTAAATTACACGTAAATAGCTGAGCCAGCGCAGCGTCCACGCCGTTGCCGCAGACGATGATTTTACGATCTGCCAGCAGCGCCTCTGCCATGAGCTGGCCACCACTGATAATCACTTCCGCCAGGGGGTCCACGGACATGACGATAGTATCGATGGTGCGCTGGAAATTATCGGCAATGATTCGGTAGTAGTCCATGCAGGTTCTTCCAGAAAAAATGTCAGGCTGTGAATGCGCCGCGAATCCAGCGAATACGCGTGCTGGTTCCAGATTGTGGGGGTTCAAAGGCGATCACGTCAAATCGACAGGGCATATTGATCAAATTTGGCCTATGTTGCAAAAAAAGTTGCGCCGTTCGCACGATACGCTGCTGCTTGCGAGTGTTTACAGAACCTGCGGCGCTGTCAAATCGACGGTTACTGCGTGCTCTGACTTCTACAAAGACCAGATGAGCGCCATCCTGAACAATGAGGTCGATTTCACCCGTTTTCCTCCTGAAGTTACGTTCCAGTAGCAGGAGTCCCGCGCCCGTTATGAGCGACGCTGCCTGGTCCTCGTAATAGTCTCCCACTGACTTCATAAGCGCGTTGCAATGCTGCGGTTGATTGCACTAGAACGGCTAGTCTATCTACTGGGCCTTCAGCGCGCCCGCATCAAATGTGGCCGGGGACAGTTGCCGCCTGATGCTCAGGGTCGGGTCCAGGGTAAGCAGGCCAGTATTCCCGCGCATTAAGGCGTCTGCACCGCTCTGCAGGCGCAAAAAGTTGGCTTGAACAAGATATGCATCTGCTCCCAGGGCGTTGAGGCGCGTATAGTTGCCGCTGTCGGCGTCACCGGCGGCAAGTGCTTCCCGCAAGCCGTGATCGGCGCCCAATAGCCACGGCATTTCAACGAGTTGGATACCATTTAAATCCTGGTTACGCTCGTCTGGAACGCCGTTGTAAATACTCGAGATAGCGTAGGCAGGGAGATCGCCAGCATAGTGAAATGCCAGTAGCGGCCTAATCGAGCGAGCCTCAGTGCCATTGCGGCTAAGGAGAAAGACGACATCGGGATCTTGCCGGCGGCGGGGAGTAAATTCAATGTTACTGCCTACTGTGGCGCGTAGGTCACGTGCTCGCTGCTCGCTGGCGTCCAGCGACAATGCCGACGTTACGCTGCTGGAATAATCATCGTAGGTGCCATAGGTTGAAGTGCTGGCGATTGTGCCCCCAAGGGATTCCCAGCGCTGACGCAATGCGTTCTCTACTTTGTTTCCCCAATCACCCGCTGGCTTAATGATGATCGCTCGGCGAGCTCCCCTGCCAAAAGCGAGTTCAGCAACATTGATGGCTTCGTCTTCCGGCGCCAGCGACAGTTGCACCAAGGCGCTGCCCGGCGCAGGTAATATCGAGTCGATATGATTGAGGGCCAGTATGGGTATGGGCCGCTCCGGGCGCGTTGCAAGGTCGGCCAAGGCTTCTTTACTTAGGGGACCAACGACGATGCTGGCGCCTTCTCGCAGCGCCTCGTCATAGGCATTGCTGGCAGAAGAGAATTTCTCAACATCAATGACAAAAAGTTCATGGTTTGTTTGCCCTAGTGAGCTGCCGGAGTAATGGGCCGCTAAGAAGCCGTCCAGCACGGCTTTTCCAGCCTGCGCCAGTTGCCCGCTGAGCGGAAGAATAAGGGCTACTTTGCGATTCTGGGCCGAGGGCGCCAGCAGATAGTCGAGCCCACCTGGCAGCGGGTTAGCAGCTGGGTGGTCTGGGTTTTCAGTCCGCCACTGAGCCAATTCACGCGGCATTTCGGAACCAGCCTGGCGGTTGATTTGCGCAAGTGCCAGCCAGCCACGCCATTGGGGGTCTGCGGCGCTAGGAAAGGCTGTCAGCAGTTGCTGCTCGTCCGTTCTTTCTAGGTTGTGCCATACGCTGCGTTTCCATGCGGCAGCGGTGTCCCCTTGGGTTCCCCGCAGAATATGATCTGCCAGTTGGGCGCTTGCTAACGAGTCGCCCTGCGTTTCCAATATATAATGTTTCAAGCTGAGGATGCGGTAGCGCAAGGCCGGATTGATGCCGGGATACTCTAGCTGCTCTAATTGAACCAGTGCCTGTAACTGATCGCCGCGGATATAGGCTATGCGTGCCTGCAGATAGCCTACATAGGTGCTGTCATTCGATGACATTCCGTCCAAGGGGATTTCTTGTAGGGTAACGCTGGCCTGCATCCAGTCAAATTCTGCAAGCGATAGCTCAGCGCTATTGAAAACGGCACTGAACTGGCTGGGCGGCAATATCAGAGAAATTTTTGATTGCTGTTTAGGCTGTTGCTTCTCGGGCGCGGGGGTCTGTGGTTCAGGCTCCTTTTTTTGAGGTTCGCCAGCGCAGCCCCACAGCAATAATGCCAGCAAAAAAAGTGTTAGCGTTGTTAGCTGGCTGCCCTGACCGGAATGTGTATCTCTCATGTTATGCTTCGCCCACACGTTAATGGATCCTGTTTGTTCGGGATTTCTAATCCACCGACATTATAAGGGGAATTTGTGGATTCCGGGCTTTATGTTGTGGCAACGCCTATCGGTAACTTCGGTGATATGTCACAGCGCGCCGTCGAGGTTCTGCAAAATGCGGACCTTATCGCGGTAGAAGACACGCGTCACAGTCAGCGTCTGCTGCAGTTTTTCGCAATCAGCACGCCGGTTATGGCCTACCATGACCACAGTGATGAACGTGCACTGCATCGAATTGGCAACTGTTTGTCTGGTGGTGGAAGCGTAGCGCTTATGTCTGACGCCGGCACCCCTCTGATATCAGATCCTGGTTATCGGCTCGTCCGCCATGTGCAGGACAGTGGCTTCGCCGTGCGCCCTGTTCCCGGCGCTTGCGCCGCGATCGCCGCACTAAGCGTATCGGGCGTGCCGACGGACCGGTTCCTGTTCGAGGGCTTTCTTCCGGCTCGCGAGGGGGCGAGGCTAAACAGGCTGAATGCGCTGGCCTCAGAGCCAGTAACGCTCATTTTTTATGAGGCGCCCCACCGTATTGATGCCTCATTGCAGTCCATGATCAAGGCATTTGGCGATACGAGGGAGGCGGTATTGGCACGTGAAATCACCAAGCTCTTTGAAACAATCAAGCGAGGCTCATTGGCAGAATTGTCCCAATTTGTAAGTGATGACAATAATCAGCAAAGAGGCGAAATTGTTGTGATCGTTGCTGGGAAGCCAAAAGGAGAGCAAGAATTGGATGCTGAGGTTTCGGCGCTACTGTTGCGCCTGTCGCAGGAATTGCCGGCTAAGCGAGCTGCGGCGGTGGTGGCAGACTGCACCGGTTTACGTAAGAAGCAGCTGTATGATTATTTATTGGCGATGAAACAGGACCGTGGCGAGTAAAGCGCAAAGCAGAGTCAGGCATGCATTACTTGCTCTGGACAGCGTCAGAGCGTAGTCTTGCCGGCGAGTCGGTTAGACGATCGCTTTTCATTCGTGTTTACGCGTTTGGGGGGAGGAAAGTCCGGGCTCCATAGGGCAGAGTGCCAGGTAACGCCTGGGGGGCGAGAGCCTACGGAAAGTGCAACAGAAAGGATACCGCCTGGTTCGCCAGGTAAGGGTGAAAAGGTGCGGTAAGAGCGCACCGCGCGGCTGGTAACAGGCGTGGCGATGGTAAACCCCACTCGGAGCAAGACCAAATAGGAATCCGTTAGCTGTGGCCCGCAGTGGATTCGGGTAGGTCGCTACAGGCAGGTGGTGACACCTGTCGCAGATGAATGATCGTCCACGACAGAACCCGGCTTATCGACCGACTCTTTTAATTATTGAAAACGGCCTATCCGGCGCTAGCCGGACGGGCGCTTTTACGCTTTTTGAATTAAGTCATATTCGCGTTTTTACCCGCAATCGCCAATATTCAGCGGTAACGTTGGGTCAATTGGCCTCTTTTTTATAGTTTTTTATTATAAAAAATTGTTCCTTCATAAAAAAAAAGACTTTAAGTTAATGTAAATCATTAGGAAGTTAATTTATCGATCTGTTTTAAAGCGTTATTCTATTCTGAAACCTCCCCTCTACGTGCTTCATGCCACGTCAAAGCTGCTCTAATTACCTGAAATCAAAACGTTTTTTCTATATGGCTCACTTGACAGTGTCTCGTTGACCCCCCTATAGTGTTGATAAGTGGGAATAAGTGGAAGCTTTTGGTTTTTTGTGGGTTTAAAAGCCGAGATTGAGTGGAGAAACTGCCGTGTTTCGCGGAGTACAGCATATCAATATGGATGCAAAGGGGCGGTTGGCGATGCCAGCGCGCCAGCGTGAGCCATTGCATTCGCAATCAGCCGGACAAGTCGTCATTACTATTGATACTCAGGCTGCCTGCTTGGTGATCTATCCGCTGCCTGAGTGGGAGCGCATAGAAAAAGATATCCAAGACCTGCCTGCGCTGAAGCCTGCGGTAAAACGCTTCCAGCGGTTGGTGTTGGGTTATGCCACTGACTTAGAACTGGATGGCAACGGCCGCCTGCTATTGCCGCAGCCCCTGCGAGATTACGCGCAACTGGAGAAGAAATTGGTACTGGTGGGCCAGGGCAACAAATTGGAATTGTGGTCTGAGACGCTGTGGTTCGCTCAGCGCGATCAAGCGTTGCTAGATTCTGGCCCGGAAGCCGAATTGCCCGCTGAACTTATGTCGCTAACGCTTTAGGTGACGGCTATACATCAAACAGTTTTGTTGCGCGAAGCTGTTGATGCTTTGGTCACTTTGCCCGGTGGCTTTTATGTGGATGGCACCTTTGGTCGCGGCGGGCACAGTCGTCAGCTGCTGCGAAGTCTTGACAGCAGTGGGCGCGTGCTTGGCGTTGATAAGGATCCGGAGGCGCAGGCGGAGGCCCATAAGCTGGCAGAGAGTGAGCCCCGGTTGACATTTTTCCATGGCTCATTCGCTGAGCTTCCTCAGCAGCTGAGTGGGATGGGTATCGATGCAGTCGACGGCATTTTGCTGGACCTTGGGGTTTCTAGTCCTCAGTTAGATGATGGCGATAGGGGGTTCAGCTTTATGCGCGATGGCCCGTTAGATATGCGCATGGACACTAGTCGTGGAGAAACAGCAGCCCAGTGGTTATCGCGCGCCGATCTGCAGGATATTGCCAGAGTATTGAAAGATTATGGAGAAGAACGCTTCGCGCGTCGTATTGCTTCAGCAATAGTTGCCGCAAGAGAAGTGTCCCCAATTGAGACTACAGGTCAGTTAGCTCGGATGGTTAGCGAGGCTCATCCGCGGTGGGAAAAACACAAGCATCCGGCTACCCGTTCTTTTCAGGCAATTCGTATCAAAGTCAATCGAGAACTCGAAGACCTACAGGTGTTTTTATCCGTCGCGCTGGATATGTTGCGCGTCGGGGGCCGCCTGGTGGTGATCAGCTTTCACTCTCTAGAAGATCGCTTGGTAAAGCGCTATATGCGCGATATGGCCAGAGGAGATTCACTCCCTCGCGGTGTGCCGGTGACGGATAGCCAGCTCAATCGTCGTATGCGCCTGGTGGGTCGTTCAGTCAAGGCCAGTGCTGAAGAGGTGGCAGATAATGTGCGTGCGCGCAGTGCCGTGATGCGTATCGCGGAAAAAATCAATTGAACCGAGATTTGAATAATAAATAGTGTGGCAGAAGTTGGAATGATGAGCGCAGCGCCAATACAGCAAAACCAATCAGCCAGCCGGGAGCTGCTTTATGTTAATGCTGCCGTGCTAATACTGATTATGGTGTCCGCTTTTGCCACTATTTATTCGACGCACGCTTGCCGCGCGCTGTACACACAACTTCAGGTGCTGGAGTCCTCCCAGTGGTATTTGCAGGAAGATTATGGGCGCCTCGTACTGGAGCAGAGTATCTGGGCGTCTCACCGGCGAGTCGAGAACGTGGCTCGTGAAGAGTTGGGCATGGGGGTACCGGATCTCGCCGCTTACAAGGTGATATCGCAGTGAGGCAGCAGCAAAAACAGCCGTTATCGTTATGGCGTTTTTATCTGGTAGTGGGCGTGCTGTGTATTTTACTCGCACTGCTGGTGTGGCGAATATTGTCTCTACAAATACTTGATTCAGAGCGCGGCTATGCGTTTCTGCAGAACCAGGGCGCAATGCGCTCTGTCCGTACCGCGGAAATACCAGCCTACCGGGGGGTGATTTTAGATCGTCGGGGTGAACCGTTGGCCTTAAGTACGCCGGTAGTGTCGATCTGGGCGAACCCGCAGTTGCTTAGGGGTTCTGATCGCTTGGGAGAGTTGGCAGAGGCATTGGGCATGGAACTGTCCCTGCTGCAGGAAAAGCTGACGCGCTACGACAATAAGCAGTTTATGTATCTTCTGCGTCATCAGGTGCCAGATCATGCCCGAGAGATTTTGGATAAACGAATAACCGGCGTTTTCAGTGAGCGCGAGTACCGTCGTTTCTATCCTGCCGGTGAGGTCGCAGCGCAGCTCGTGGGATTCACTAACGTTGATGGTCAGGGCATTGCAGGTCTGGAGCTGACCTACAACGAGTGGTTAAAGGGCACGCCAGGCAAGAAAAAATATATCAAGGACCTGCATGGGGAAGTGGTCCGCGATATCGGTGTACTGCAGCCCGCAAAGTCGGGTAAGGACCTCATGCTCAGTATCGATCTGCGCTTACAGTATCAGCAGCAGCGCGAACTGCAGCGCGCGGTCTCTGCGTTGGATGCGGCTTCTGGCAGCGTTGTGACACTGGATATCCATACTGGTGAGGTGTTGGCTATGGTCAACTATCCGGTCTATAACCCAAATGGAGCTAAGTCGGGCAGCCCTGGTAGCAGGCGCAATCGAGCGATGACCGATGTTTATGAACCTGGCTCGACGATGAAATCTCTCACCATGGTGGCGGCGTTGGAAAGCGGTCGGTATACACCCGACACAATGATTGATACATCGCCAGGGCGCATTCGGGTAGGGCCTAAGGTATACCCAGATCCGCGCAATTACGGTTTGATTAGTATGACGCGGGTGTTACAAAAATCGAGTCAGGTTGGTGTGACCAAAATAGCACTGGACCTCGGCCATGAGCCTATTTGGGAAGTCTTTAATCGATTTGGTATTGGTCAGTCTCCAGGTACCGGCTTTCCCGGAGAAAGTGCCGGGACTCTGCCAAACCGTCCGCGGTGGTATGCAACGGAGAAGGTGTCTTTGGCTTTCGGCTATGGCATTTCTGCCACACCGCTGCAGCTCGCCAGTGCTTACTTAGTGTTTGCCAATGGTGGTAAGCAGTTACCAATATCGCTGTTGGCACTGGATGGCGAAACGCCTGCGGGCAAGCAGATTATTTCTCAGGAAACGGCGGCGCAGCTCCTCGGCATGTTGCATGCGGTGACGGGCGAACAAGGTACTGCACGCAAAGCGCGTGTCTCGGGTTATCAGGTGGGTGGCAAAACGGGCACTGTGCACAAGGTGGGATCCGCAGGTTACGAGAAGAACAGATACGTTGCATTATTTGCCGGGATCGCTCCGATTGACAACCCACGTATTGTGACTGTGGTCGTGATAAACGATCCAAAGGGTGAGCTTTACGGTGGTGGTGCTGTAGCGGCACCCGTTTTCTCCCGAATAACGAGTGGCACCCTGCGTATTCTCGGTGTGGCACCGTCTGAAATTGGCACTCTCAGTGAAGCGAGTAAACCCGCTCTGGGGGGCGCCACCTGATGCTGGCATCTCATGCGCTAGAAGTAAGCCCCATGTCACTATCGGAACTGCTTGGCAGGGACAACGGAGCGTTTGCGCATACGATGATAGAGGGTATGCAGCTGGACAGCCGCAAGGTACGACCGGGGGATGTGTTTTTAGCTCTGCCGGGAGAGCGGCACGATGGCCGTCAGTTTATCGAGCAGGCAGTCGCTAATGGCGCAGCGGCGGTACTGGCAGAGGCACCCGTTGCAGGTTTTTTGGAGGCGATCGCTGTGCCGCTCATAGAGCTTCCCGAACTGCGTTTTGAAGCGGGTGTGCTGGCAGCCCGGTTTTATGGAAATCCCAGTCACGCGATGCGGGTGTTAGGTATCACGGGTACCAACGGCAAGACAACGACCAGCCGCATCGTGGCGCAACTCGCCCGGACTTTAGGCAAGCCTTGCGGTGTCATAGGCACTCTAGGCGCCAGTTTAAAAGACGACGTAACAGTGGCCAGTAATACCACGCCTGATGCGTTATCGCTGCAGCGACAACTGGCACAATGGTTCGAGCAAGATGTACGTGCCGTCAGCATGGAAGTTTCATCTCATGCATTAGAGCAGGGTCGAGTCAACGGCGTGGCGTTCGAAACTGCGATCTATACCAATTTGTCCCACGACCACCTCGACTACCACGGCAGTATGGCGGCTTATGGACGCGCCAAACAGCGGTTGTTTTCTGTTGAGGGGTTACGGCACGCAGTCATCAATATAGATGATCCCTTTGGCGCGTCGATAAAAGCCGCCGTGGCAGGGGATGTGCAGGTGTTGACCTATTCCGCCAGTGGTGCCCCTGCTGATGTGTGGGTTGAAAATGCTGAATTTTACAGTGATGGCGTGCGTGGCAATTTCCATACCCCTTGGGGCGAGGCGACCTTCTTTAGTCCGCTTCCGGGAGACTTTAATTTGGCAAATTTAGCCGCCTCGGTGACGGCATTGGTGTTGGGCGGAGAAGACCTGAGGTCAGTATTGGACGCGACGGCCAGTTTGCAGCCCATTAGCGGTCGCATGCAGGTGATATCGAATAGTGTGGATATACAAGTGATTGTCGATTATGCCCATACCCCGCACGCGTTGGAGCAGGTGTTGAAGGCTTTGAGGCCTCATGCCGCAGGTGCTCTGGTGACCGTGTTTGGCTGCGGTGGCGATCGGGATAGAGAAAAGCGGCAGCAGATGGGTCGTATTGCCTGCACATTGTCTGACCGCGTGGTGGTTACCAGTGATAATCCCAGAACCGAAGAACCGCTGGGCATCATGCGCGATATCGAATCGGGGTGCAGTGGTGACTATTCGCTCCAGGCGGACCGTGCGCAGGCTATCTTGGTGGCGGTGACGGAAGCGCAAGCGGGTGACTGTGTGCTGATCGCAGGCAAGGGCCATGAGTGCTATCAGCTGGTGGATGGGCAGCGTTTGCATTTCAGTGACGAGGGGCACGCGCACGATGCTCTGGCGCAGAGGGCCGTATCATGATGCGACCGCTGGCCTTGTCAGAGCTGCGACTGCCACTGGAGGGCCAATTACACGGCGCTGACCGTGACATTCTGCGGGTGTCGACCGACAGCCGAACGTTGCGCGATGGTGATTTGTTTGTGGCACTGCGCGGTGAGCATTTTGATGGCCAGCAATATATTTCGCAGGCGCACAGCGTTGGAGCAACGGCCGCACTCGTGCGTGAGATCGTTGCCGGTTCACTGCCGCAGCTACAGGTGGCCGATACGCAGCGGGCTTTGGGTTTGCTGGGTGCTTATAACCGACAGCAGTACACGGGCCCTCTGGTGGGTATCACCGGTAGCAGTGGTAAGACCACGGTCAAAAATATGGTGCATGCTGTGCTGTCACGGCGCGGTGAGACCTTGGCTACCGAAGGAAATTTTAATAATGAAATCGGTGTGCCGCTGACGCTGCTCCGTTTGCGGCCCGGAGTAGAGTTTGCAGTGGTTGAGATGGGTGCGGCGAAGTCGGGGGATATAGCGTGGTTGTGCGAGTTGGCATGCCCCACGGTTGCACTGTTGCTCAACGCGATGCCTGCTCATCTGGAAGGGTTCGGCAGTGTTGAAGGAGTAGCGGCGGCTAAAGGAGAGATTTTTGATCGGTTGATGAAAACCGATGTCGCCGTTATTAATGCAGACCAGCCCTGGGCTCGGCAGTGGCGCAAACGCGCATCTGTCGCCACCGTAATGGATTTTGGGCTAGAACAGCCGGCATCTATCAGTGCACGCAATATTCAAGGTATGGGTGTAAGGGGAGTGAGCTTTACAGCGTCCACGCCAGTGGGTGACATGTCAATACGCCTGAAGTTACCGGGCATACACAATGTGGCTAACGCCCTCGCTGCCGTGGCAGCGGGCTTGGCCTGTGAGCTTTCCTTGATGGATATTCGCGATGGACTGGAGTCGCTGCAACCATCAGACGGTCGGCTGCGATCGACCTCCTCGCCATTGGGAGCCACAATAATCGACGACTGTTACAACGCTAACCCTGGCTCGGTGCGCGCCGCTATCGACCTACTGGCAGCTTGCTCTGGGCGGCGCACGTTGTTACTGGGTGCGATGCGAGAGTTGGGACACGGGAGCAGCGATCTGCATCGCAAAGCGGGTGAATATGCGCGGGCAGCAGGTATCGATCAGTTGTGGGGTGTCGGCCCTGAGCTCGACACCTGTGTAGACGCCTTCGGTGCTGGTGGTCGGCACTTTGAGGATCGCGCCGCTGCGCTGGTGGGTATTGAGGCGCAGTTTGGCGAAGACGATATCGTTTTAGTCAAAGGGTCACGTAGCACGGGCATGGAGCAGCTTTTACAGGCCTTGCTGTCCAATACAAAGGCACAGGAGCACTGAAGCATGTTATTGCTGCTGGCGGAATACCTCACCCAATATGAAAGCGCCTTTGACGTGTTTCAGTATCTGACGCTGCGCGGAATTCTGGCAGCAGGTACTGCTCTCGCCATTTCTCTGGCGGCGGGGCCTCTAATGATTCGTCGTTTGCAGTTTTATCAAGTCGGGCAGTCGGTGCGCAGTGATGGGCCGCAGAGTCATCTCAGTAAGGCGGGCACGCCGACTATGGGCGGTGGGTTGCTGCTGTTGTCTATTACCGCGTCCACTCTACTGTGGGGTGACCTGAGTAACCGCTATCTTTGGCTGACGCTGCTGGTGACATTGGCTTTCGGCGCCGTGGGCTGGATAGATGACTATCGTAAAGTGGTTGAGCACGACTCCCGCGGACTGCCGGCACGCTGGAAATATTTGTGGCAATCGTTAGCAGGGCTAGCTGCCGCACTCTACCTCTATCTCGCTTTCGATACGCCTGTCACTACCGAGTTGTACGTTCCATTCTTCAAGGATTTTGTGTGGAGCATGGGTCCATTCTTTATTTTGCTGAGCTATTTTGTCATTGTCGGTGCCAGCAACGCGGTGAACTTGACCGACGGACTGGATGGCCTAGCAATACTTCCGACGGTGCTTGTAGGGACTGCGTTGGGCATCATTGCTTATCTTACTGGCCGCGTAGACTTCGCCGAGTACCTGCATATTCCCTATGTCGCTGGCAGTGGCGAGTTGGCTGTACTGTGCGGCAGTATCGCCGGTGCTGGCCTTGGTTTTCTGTGGTTTAACACGTATCCAGCGCAGGTATTTATGGGTGATGTCGGTTCGCTGGCACTGGGTGCGGCACTGGGAACTGTGGCGGTCATTACTCGTCACGAAATCGTATTTTTCATCATGGGTGGGATCTTCGTACTGGAGACCGTATCGGTCATTATTCAGGTGGCGTCTTTCAAATTAACGGGCAAACGCGTTTTCCGTATGGCGCCCATTCATCATCACTATGAACTCAAAGGTTGGCCAGAGCCGCGCATCATTGTGCGCTTCTGGATTATAACGGTAATGCTGGTTCTGTTTGGGCTAGCGACGCTAAAGTTGCGTTAGGTGAGAATAAAAGTGTCTTCAAAATGGGTAGACAGCAGTAAAAAACGGGTAGTGGTGGGCCTTGGCATCACCGGTCTGTCCTGCGCGCGCTATCTCTATCAGCGAGGTCTACCCTTTACCGTCGTTGACACGCGGGCGGAGCCGCCGGCATTGGATGAATTACGGTGTGAAATGCCTGACGTCGAATGTTTTGTGGGTGACTACCCTTTGGAGATTGTCACCACTGCCGCTGAGTTGATTGTCAGTCCAGGTATTTCGATGGATGCTCCCATCGTTCTTCAGGCGCAGGGCGCGGGTGCTGATGTAGTCGGCGATATTGATCTGTTCATGCGGGAGGCGCGAGCCCCGGTCATTGGCATTACCGGCTCAAATGCCAAATCTACAGTCACGGAATTACTCGGTCAGATGGGGCAGGACGCTCAGTTAAACGTTGGCGTTGGGGGTAACCTGGGTACGCCAGCACTGGACCTGTTGTCGCCGGAACGTGACCTGTATGTACTGGAACTGTCCAGTTTTCAGCTGGAACGCGCCGGCAGGCTGGGACTGGCGGTGGCAGCAGTGTTAAATGTCAGTGCTGACCACATGGATCGCCACCGCACGATGGCGGCCTATCAACAGGCCAAGCAGCGCATTTTTCGGGGTTGCAAAAAAGTGGTCATCAATCGCGATGACCCTATGACAATTCCGCTCCTCAGTACGGATGTCGAGGTGGTGGGTTGGTCTATGAAAGCGCCCGAGCCGGGAAATTTTGGCCTGCGCCACAAACAGGGCGTGGAATACCTGTGTTTCGGGTTGGAAGCGGTACTGCCAGTGTCGGAGCTCGGTCTTTTGGGTCGTCACAATGTGGCCAACGCGCTAGCAGCACTCGCACTGGGTTACAGCGCGGGTCTGTCTCTGTCCAACATGCAATCCGCATTGCGGACGTTCAAGGGACTGCCCCATCGCTGTGAGCTAATAGCTGATATCGACGGCGTGCGCTTCGTTAACGATTCGAAGGGAACCAATGTCGGTGCAACTGAAGCTGCACTGTTTGGCGTGGGCGGAGACAGAGACATCGTGTTGATTGCCGGTGGCCAAGGCAAGGGTGCGGATTTCTCTCAGCTGCAGGAGGCCGTGTCGCGCCACTGCAAGCTGCTAATACTGATGGGTGAGGATGGCCCTTTATTGGAAGAGGCGCTGTCGTCCTGTGTTGCCGTGCTGAGCGTGTCTTCGTTGGACCAAGCCGTCAACGTCGCAGCGATGAGGGCGAAGGCCGGTGACGTTGTATTGCTGTCGCCGGCCTGTGCCAGCTTCGATATGTTTAGTGGCTATGCCCAGCGCGGCGAAGCGTTTTGTGCGCGGGTTAATGCGCTCGCCGGGGGCGGTAAGTGAGTAGGGCGGGCACTCACAGCTCAGCGGTATCTGCGCCCGACATGACGTTAATTATGCTGACGCTGGCCTTGTTGTTGGTAGGGCTTGTCGCAAGTACTTCCGCTTCGATCGAGTACGCCGAATGGCATTTCCAGAACCCCTGGTTCCACAGCCGCCGGCATTTTGTTTATCTGGTGATAGGTGTTGTTGCAGCGATCGCAAGCTACTGCGTTAAGCCGCAATTCTGGTTTTTGACCGGCTGGTGGTGGTTGTTTGGCGCTTTGGCACTTTTGATACTGGTGTTGATCCCGGGTGTCGGGCGTGAGGTAAATGGCAGCCAGCGCTGGTTGCCATTGGGTCCATTTACGCTGCAGCCTTCGGAGTTTGCCAAGCTTGCAGTAGTGGTTTATTTGGCCGGTTATATGGTGCGGCGTGAGCATGAAGTTCGCAATCAGTGGCAGGGTTTTCTTAAGCCCATGGCAGTACTTTTTGCGACCACTTTATTATTAATGATAGAGCCTGACTTTGGTGCAACGGTCATTGTTTCCGCCACTGCGTTTGGGATGCTATTTCTGGCGGGAGTCAGGTTAGGGCACTTTATGTTGGTGGTTTTTGGCGCACTGGCGGCCTTGTTGGTGCTGGTCATTAGTGAACCCTATCGGGTTAAGCGATTGACCGCCTACACCGACCCGTGGGCGGACCCTTTTAACACCGGCTTCCAGCTCACTCAGTCCTTAATCGCTTTCGGTCGTGGGGAGTGGCTCGGCGTCGGTCTCGGCAATAGTGTACAGAAGTTGTTCTATTTGCCTGAAGCACACACTGATTTTGTTTTTTCTATTTGGGCCGAGGAGACTGGGTTTATTGGGGCTATGGCAGTTATTGGATTGTTTGTCGCTTTGATCGGTCGAATACTGTGGGTCGGGCGCAGGGCGTTTATGAATGACAATCCCTTCGGCGCTTACATCAGCTACGGCGTTGCGCTGATATTTTCCGGCCAGGCGTTTGTCAATATGGGAGTCAGTTCGGGGCTGTTGCCTACTAAGGGTTTGACCTTACCTTTCGTTAGCTACGGAGGCACAAGCCTAGTCGTGTGCTGCATCATGTTGGGTTTGGTAGTGCGCATTGATCATGATGCGCGGTCGATTCCTCAGCGCAGGAGGTCCGCGTAATGGCTGCGGATAAACCGTTGGTGATGATGATGGCAGGCGGTACGGGTGGTCATGTGTATCCTGCACTCGCAGTTGCCGCGGAGTTACTCGCGCGCGGATATCGAGTGGAGTGGATCGGCACTGCACGCGGTCTTGAGCATCGCGTGGTTCCTGCGGCAGGCATTACGTTGCACTGTCTGTCCGTGCGTGGCGTGCGGGGCAAGAGCGTCCTCGACAAACTCCTTGCACTGCTGTTCTTGACGATCGCATTGCTGCAGGCTCTTTGGCTGGTTTTGCGTCGCGGGCCTCGTTGCGTGGTCGGTATGGGTGGTTACGTCTCAGGACCCGCGGGAGTGGCTGCCTGGATGCTGCGCAAGCCATTGATAATTCACGAGCAGAATGCGGTAGCAGGCACCACTAATCGACTGTTGGCCCCACTGGCGACTCGTGTTTTTGCTGGCTTTCCAGGCGCTTTCGGCAACAACATCCAGTACGCCGTGCTGGGTAACCCCGTGCGTCGTGAACTACTGATGGCAAGAGTCGGTCACCTCTATGACTATGTGGGACAAAGACCACTGCGCCTGCTCATAGTCGGCGGCAGTCTAGGCGCTCGGCCCATAAACGAGGTGATACCGGGCGCCATAAAACGTCTCATAAAGGACACAAAGGCATCCATCGACGTTTGGCACCAGACCGGTGAAGGGCACGACGATGCTGTGCGACAGGCCTACGGATCACTGCTGGGTTGCGGTGCACGGGTAGCGCCTTATATAGAGAACATGGCAGAGGCCTATTCCTGGGCAGACCTGGTGCTGTGTCGCTGCGGTGCATTGACCATTACCGAGTTATGCATTGTCGGTCGTCCTGCGATTTTGGTGCCGCTGCCACATGCGATTGACGATCACCAAACAGCAAATGCTTGCGTTTTGCAAGGCTGTGGCGGCGCCACGCTGCTGCGCCAGCGCGACATGGATGAGCATTCAGTAGTGCGTTTGCTGCAGGATTTTCTCGGCAATTCACAGCGCTTATCTGCGATGGCTGCGGCCGCTTTTGCAGCGGCAACTCCGGATGCGGCCGAGCGTGTTAGCGACTGTTGTGAGGAGCTGATGTATGCCTGATAGCACCAGTATTTATAGCCTGCCGGAGATGCGTCGCATTCGCCGTATACATATGATCGGTGTCGGTGGCTCTGGCATGAGCGGTATTGCCGAGGTGCTGGTGAATCTAGGTTATGAGGTGGCGGGCTCTGACTTACGGGCCAGTGCTGTGACCGAGCGGCTGGCCCGGCAAGGTGTCGAGGTCTTTGTTGGCCATACGGCTGACAATATTGCCGGTGCTGATGTGGTCGTCAGTTCCAGTGCCGTCGATGAAGAAAATCCAGAGGTTATTGCTGCTCGGGCCACGAGAATTCCGGTGGTGCCAAGGGCAGAGATGCTGGCAGAACTGATGCGCTATCGGCACGGTATTGCAGTAGCGGGTACGCACGGGAAGACGACTACCACCAGTCTTATTGCAGCGGTGTTCGCAGAGGCAGGCCTGGATCCCACGTTTATCATCGGCGGTTTGGTCAATAGCGTTGGCAGTAATGCGCAACTCGGCGCTGGTCGAATTTTGATCGCCGAGGCCGACGAGAGCGATGCGTCTTTTTTGCACCTGCAACCAGTGGTCACAGTGGTGACCAATATTGAAGCCGATCATATGGAAACGTACGGGGGCGATCTCGCCGTTCTGCGGCGAACGTTCCTTGAGTTTCTGCATAACTTGCCTTTCTACGGCATTGCTGTGCTGTGTATTGATGACCTTATGGTGCGCGATATGCTGCCAGAAATATCGCGGCGGGTCATTACGTACGGTTTTTCGGAAGACGCGGATTATCAAATTCAGGATATGCATCGAAAAGGTCTCACGACCGACTTCGTCGTAAAAAGACCCGGTGAAGCTGCGCCACTCCCGATCAAACTAAACATGCCCGGAGCACACAATGTCCTCAATGCAACGGGAGCTGTCGTTGTAGCCTGCGACGAAGGCTTGTCAGACGGTGACATTCAGCGGGGTCTCGCTGGCTTTACGGGTGTTGGTAGACGCTTTACCCATCTCGGCGAACTTGTATTCCCTGGTGGCAGCGCCCAGCTAGTCGACGATTACGGTCACCACCCTACCGAAGTGAAAGCGACGCTGGAGTCTGTGCATCAGGCGTGGCCGGAGCGCAGGGTAGTCATGGTTTATGAGCCACACCGCTATACCCGAACCCGTGATTTGTATGAGGACTTCGTGGCGGCATTGTCGGGCTGTGATGTGCTGGTGTTGCTGGATGTTTACTCCGCAGGGGAGGAGGTTATTGCTGGCGCTGACGGCCGCAGCCTTGCGCGGAGCATTCGCCAGCGCGGTCAGGTGGAACCGATATTCGTAGAATCCATCCTCGAAGTTCCTGCGCTGTTAAGCAGCTTAGTCATCGATGGGGACGTCGTCGTCACACAGGGCGCCGGCACTATCGCGCGTTTGGCACAGGATCTGAGCGCCATGGTCGTCAAGCAGGAGACCCTTATATGAAACTGGCTCAATTACGCCAGCGCAAAATTGTCATATTACTGGGCGGTCAATCTGCAGAGCGTGAAATTTCAATGCAGAGTGGCCAGACCGTAGTGAGCGCATTGCAGTCGCTAGGACTGGATGTCCTGGCGGTGGATACGGCGCAGCCGAACTGGGCGATACAAGTACAGGATGCGGATCTTGCCTTTATTGCTTTGCACGGGCCGGGCGGTGAAGACGGCAGCGTGCAGGGTGCACTGCAGACACTGGGCATTCCCTACACCGGATCGGGTGTCTTAGGTTCAGCACTTGCTATGGATAAAAAGCGCAGTAAACAGCTGTGGCAGGGTATCGGCGTGGCGACCCCTGGGTTTACCACACTCACGCGTAATACGGATTGGCAGGGGGTTGTCGATCGTTTTGGCAAAGTGTTTGTCAAGCCCGCATGCGAGGGTTCCAGTATTGGCATGAGCACTGCAGACACCGCAATGGGTCTGCAGCAGGCGTATGAACTGGCCAGTCAGTATGCAGGAGAAATTCTTGCAGAACAGTTTATAGATGGCCCGGAGTACACCGTAGCGATATTAGGTGACAGCGTCTTGCCGTCGATACGGCTTGAGACCGCAAACGAATTTTACGATTACGAGGCCAAGTATCTTTCTAACGAAACCCTGTATCAGTGCCCCAGTGGTCTTGATGCTCGTGAAGAGGCGGACATTGCAGCTTTGTCGCTGCGTGCTTTTCACGCATTGGGTTGTTCCGTCTGGGGCCGTGTCGATTTAATGCGCGATGCCTCAGGTCGCTTCTTTGTATTGGAAGTCAATACGGTGCCGGGTATGACGTCTCATAGTCTAGTGCCAATGTCTGCGGCTGCGGCTGGCTTAGATATCGCAGGTCTGGTGCAGCGCATTGCGGAATTAAGTCTTGCGGAGGTCCAGTAGTATGGTCTCAAAAATGGAGAAGTCTGAGACAGATTCGCAGAAGAAAACGGGCCTGTCTGGTGAAGCGCGAGCGCGCAGGCTACCCCGCACGAAGCGCAGGCCTGCTTCCGGCGCGACGCGTAATACGCGTGCCGTCGAAGAACGTTCGGGCCGTTCATTTTTCTGGCTTAACCGCCTGCTGATTGTGCTCGCTATAGCGATAGTGATGACGGCAGCGACCAAGGGCTTTTTGATGATACAGAGCCTGCCAGTGCAACGTATTAGTGTCACCGGAGAGTTGGAGCATACGCAGGCGCAGGTGGTGCAGGATATCGTGCAGCTCAGTCTTGCCGGCGGCTTTCTTAAAGCTGACCTACAGCAGATACAGCGTCAACTGGAGAGCTTGCCTTGGGTCTACGAGGCTACCGTGCGGCGCAGATGGCCCGCAGCGCTAGAGATCCACATTCTGGAAGAGCTGCCCATCGCGCGCTGGGGCCAAGACGGCTTTCTTAATCACGAAGGTGACGTTTTTCGCACAGATAAACGGGGTGACTGGAATTCTTTGCCGCTATTGAAGGGTCCCAAGGGCTCAGCTCAGTCGCTGATGGCAAAGTACCAGCGGCTGGTCGAATTTCTAAGGCCTCTGGATCTCCATGTCGATCAGCTTCTTGTGGATGAACGCGGGCAAATGGCTGCGGTTATGACGGGAGGTATGCAGTTGACTCTCGGTGCTGAAGATTTCTTAGGCCGTATGCACCGTTTCGAGCAGGTGTATCGCAGTGAATTACTTGCGCGGCGAACAGAGGTTGAAAAGGTCGATTTACGTTACAAGAACGGCATCGCGGTCACTTTTAGTGAATCGTCTCAGATAGCGGAATTATGACAATGCGTCGTGACAGAAAGGGGAGGCACTGATATGGGCAGCGTGCAAGATAAAAAGCTAATAGTCGGTCTCGATATCGGCACATCGAAGGTGGTGGCGATAGTCGGAGAGATTAGTCTGGAGGGTGAAATTGAAATCGTCGGTATTGGCTCCAGTCCGTCTAAAGGTATGAAGAAGGGAGTTGTGGTCAATATTGAATCGACTGTGCAATCCATACAGCGCGCGGCCGAAGAGGCAGAGTTAATGGCAGGCTGCCAGATACACTCGGTCTACGTGGGTATCGCTGGCAGCCATATTCGAAGCCTTAACTCGCACGGCATCGTCGCCATCAAGGATAAAGAAGTCTACCGCGCAGATCTGGAGCGCGTCATCGACGCTGCACAGGCGGTTGCGATTCCCGCCGATCAAAAAATCCTGCACATCCTTCCCCAGGAGTATGTCATTGATGATCAGGAGGGTATCAAGGAGCCGCTCGGCATGTCTGGCGTTCGCCTTGAAGCGAAGGTTCATCTTGTCACTTGCGCAGTAAACGCAGCACAGAATATTGAAAAATGTATTCGCCGCTGTGGCCTAGAGGTTGAAGAAATTATTCTTGAGCAGCTCGCATCCAGTTATTCCGTTCTCACCGATGACGAGCGGGAGTTGGGCGTCTGCATGGTTGACATCGGCGGCGGCACCACCGACATCGCAATTTTTACTGAAGGCTCTATTCGCCATACCGGGGTTATACCTATCGCCGGGGATCAGGTGACCAATGACATTGCTATGGCCCTGCGCACGCCCACTCAGCATGCAGAAGAAATCAAGATTAAATACGCCTGTGCACTCACGCAGCTGGCAGGTCCAGATGAAACGATCAAAGTGCCCAGTGTTGGCGATCGCCCGCCCAGAGACTTGTCTCGACAGTCGCTGGCCGAAGTAGTGGAGCCACGCTATGACGAGTTGTTCACTCTGGTACAGGCGGAGTTGAGACGCAGCGGATACGAAGACATGGTCCCTGCGGGTGTCGTTCTGACCGGTGGAACGTCCAAAATGGAAGGCGTGGTGGAGCTTGCGGAAGAAATTTTTCATATGCCTGTGCGGGTTGGGTATCCGCAAACGGTTCGCGGCTTAAACGATATTGTGCGCAATCCGATCTACGCGACCAGCGTTGGATTATTACAGTACGGAATGGTGCATCGCAATGATGGCGGAAAGGCGTCATCTGCGAAGTCTAGCGGTGCGAACGAGGGTTTCTGGAGTCGGGTCAAGGCCTGGCTGCAAAGCAATTTTTAAAGGTGTTTTAGCAGTAGTTGTAGTGTGAATGTAGAGCGTGACGCGCGAGCGTGACAAATTAAAAAAAGGGGAGTAAGACCATGTTTGAACTAATCGATAGTATTCCATCAAACGCAGT
>CAJXWP010000009.1 GCA_913062625.1 uncultured Haliea sp.
TCGCCAGCGAATGCTTCATGCACGTGCAGCTTTAGATCGACGGTTTGCGCAGACGCAATGGGCTCAGGTGCATCACACGAATCTGAGTCATCAGGCATTTGCATGGTGTCGTCTAAGATAAAGCTATCACTCGTAACCGTCGCGCCGCTGCTGTCAAACAGAGTAGCGACAACGTCCATTGCTCCGTCTGTAGAGACGGTAAAGTGAACGTCGGCCATGCCAGCACCGTTTATTTCGACAGGTGAATCTACGTTAGTGAGCGTTACTTGATACTCGGACGCTATAGCTGCAAATTCAATGGCGACTTGAATAGACTGTATATCGTCATTTCCCGCTGCATAAACCTTGTTAGCACCCGCGACTGGGGTGAACGTATCTCCGGTCTTTTCACCTGCGAAGAAATAACCCTGTGAGTTGATGGCGCGCGCCAGTTCAAGACTTGCAGCAGCACCAGAGGTGGCCACCGTCGCGGTGTATGAAGCAGACAGAGAGACATTTTCACCGTTTGTATCCATCACACGGGTATAGATAGTGTCTCCCACATCAAGTGCAATGGCACCCGATATGCTCCCGACTTCTAAAAACGAATTATCGTCGATCACGGGGGCGCCACCGGCTTCGAAGTTTACGTCAATTACGTTGTAGAAAGATGCCGCCGTGTCACCAACATCCCATACCGCTAGGATGACTTGATAACCTTCACGATACGGCACTTCACAGGCGTGCTGGACTGTCATTGGCGGGCGTACCATGCCGCCGTCATATTCACAGAAAGGGGTCAATTCAAAAGAGGAGCGTGACAGGGGTTGTGATTGATCCCAGTCAGGAGTCGTAATGAAGTATCGCCAATCACGAGCGACATGATTCGCAGTAAACTGCCAGGCAAATACGTTTGTTCCAGCAGCCATATCGCTCTTCGACCAACGAGCTGGCGTTTGTGCGTTCAGCTCAGACCAGGCTGGACTTCCTGCTGCAGCGATCGTGCCATCAGCGGGCCCTCCAACGGGAAAACGTGGACTGCCGTCTACGCCTTCTACAGATTGAGGCTCATATTGCACTGCACCGCAGCCAGTATTTCCGCCCAATTTGCAGAGATATGAGCGACTTTCAGGTTGTGAAACATACCCGTGCGAAAAAGACTCGACCGATAGAGCCATTGCGGCAACACCGGCTGCTATTGCGAATTGTGTTTTAATCATCTTCATAACAAATTTCCCTTACGCTTTACCAATGGTGTGAAAAATTACAGAAATATCCTGCAATGCTTTTGTATACTCTCGGTGTTTTGCCGAATGTAGGTTTAAAAAGCAGGGGGTTTCTAATACAAATCCCTGCCATCCGATAATGAGACAGAGGCTCTCGGGTAAAGTTCCCTCAGTGCGTTAAGAGAGTAGGCCACTCAGATGGCGTCGTTGGCATATTGTTTTGTCATTTAGCCGCCAGGCATTTACGATAGGGATGCGATACCGTGTCGGTGTAACAGACAGTTGGGGGAATAGCATATGGGCCTTTTGCAAGATCGAATCGTGGTAGTGACTGGAGCCAGTCGTGGTGCAGGAAAAGGTATAGCACTGGCGCTTGGTGCGACCGGAGCCACTGTTTACGTGACTGGACGGACACGAAACGAGGGGGATGCGCCTCTGCCGGGCACAGTGCAAGGCACTGCAGATGCGGTCACAGCAGCAGGCGGCAAGGGCATACCTGTTTATTGCGATCACTGTGATGACGAAAGTGTACAAAAATTGTTCGAGCAAGTAACTGTTGAGCAGGGTCGACTGGATATTTTGGTGAACAATGCCACAAGTTTGCATGATGCGATGACTCAATCAGGCCCGTTCTGGGAAAAACCGCTGGCACTCACTGAGCTTTGGGAGGTCGGTATGCGGTCACACTACAGCGCAGCGTGGTATGCAGCACCCCTTCTGTTGGCCAATGGTGAAGGTCTGATCATCAATACCTCGTCCTTTGGCGGACGTATTTATATGCACGGCCCAGCTTACGGCGCCGGGAAAGCGGCAGTGGATAAGATGTCACATGACATGGCGATTGATTTTCGTCCGCACAATGTCGCCGTCATTTCAATTTGGATGGGCCTTCTCCTGACCGAGCGCACGCAGCGTGTGTTTGATGCGGAACCAGAGAAATATGCGGATTTGGTCGCGACCGCTGAAACCCCGCAGTTCACTGGGAGAGTAATCGATGGGTTGGCCAGAGATTCTAAGTTGATGGACAAGAGTGGAGGAGTGCTTATCGGGGCTGAATTGGCACAAGAATATGGTATTACTGATATTAACGGTAAGTCTCCTCCATCCCATCGAGCCTTTTTCGGTGACCCTACCACCTATGGTAAGGCCGTCGTGGAATAGTCTTGATACCCTGGATGAAGGATGCGAGCATTGTGAAATCTCCAATACAGTAAGAATCGGAAGCAGTCTTAAGGTAGGCCTCGACAGCGGTAATTAAATAATAAAAGATAGACAGGTGACGTCATGAACGAATACGAGTCAGAAAGTGCTCATGCGCGGCTGCTCACTGCGTTCGTTAGCGGCGCTGGTAGTCGATCAGATCGTGATGTATTGCCGTTTCACCGAGATATTCTGATAAGTCAGACGCAAGAGGAGATCAAGCTTACACTGTTTGCCACGTGTCTTGGCGAAGTTCTATTTCGCGATGCAAACCTAAACTTTACCGCCTAAAGCGCTGATTACGCGCGGGAGATATTATGAAGCTACAAGGACGATTACCCGAGGGGCACTACGCCGATTGTGCGAATGGCTATCGAATACATTATCTGGACGAGGGGCAAGGCGAAGTCGTCGTGTTTTTACATGGGTCAGGTCCGGGCGCCAGTGGCTATAGTAATTTTAAGGGCAACTATCGCCATCTAGTGGATGCCGGTTATCGCTGTATTATCCCAGATCACATTGGCTATGGTTTTTCAGACAAGCCTAACGATGTTGATCACCCGTTGTCATTTTTTGTCGAGTGCATCAAGCAAACACTTGACGTGGCTGGCGTAGAAAGATGCACATTGGTGGGAAATTCTTTGGGTGGCGCTATAGCGCTGGGCCTGGCGTTAGAGTATCCGCAACGCGTGGACAAGCTCGTTCTAATGGCACCAGGTGGCCTAAGTGAGCTGGCTGACTATCAGCAAATGCCAGGCATGCAGAAAGTATTCAAAGTGTTCGGATCAGATGAGCCGGTGACGCCTGCAGTCATGAAGGATCTATTCGCCACCGGTCTTATGCATGACTCACAGCATGCTACCGATGAGCTGGTGGAAGAGCGGATGCAGATTATGGAGATGATGAATGGTCATGTGATGGCGACTATGCAAGTCCCTAATCTTGTCGACCGATTGCACGAACTTGAGTGTCCAGTGCTGGGATTTTGGGGTATGGATGAGAAGATGATGCCTGAGAACGGTATTATGGCCATGGCCAAAAACATAAAACATTTGCGCCTGATTTTGGCGACGGAATGCGGGCACTGGGTAATGGTCGAGCACGAAGCGATGTTTAACCGTTATTGTCTGGATTTTCTGCAACACGGCTAGGGCACCGATGTCTTAAGTACGAGGCTTAACCGCCAACACAGTGCATGGCTGAAGTGCCACTGTATTGATGGTGATGTTGTAGTTCAAAAAACGAGACGGGCGGCAGCGTGCGGACTTTGCTTGAGGTCGAACAAAATATTGTACTGGTGAAATCCAAAAGACGTGTAACATTGCCGCCTCAATAAGGAAGGCAGGTGAGCTTATGATGCACAAAGACCAGATCAAAGAGCTGGGAGATGAGCTCTACCAAGCGCTTCGTACTCAGTCGCCTGTAGGGCCGTTGACAGAGCGAGAGAGTGACATCACCATCGAGGACGCGTACCACATTTCTTTGCGGATGGTCAGTCAGCGCGTAAGTCTGGACGGCGAGCGCGTTGTTGGCAAGAAAATCGGGGTAACCAGTAAGCCTGTGCAGGACATGCTTAAGGTCTTTCAGCCAGATTTCGGTTTTCTAACAGATAAGATGGAATGTGCTGATGGCGCCAGTATCCCCATCGCAGGCACTATGATTCAGCCTAGGGCTGAGGGTGAAATTGCATTCCGTTTAAAACAAGATTTAGTTGGTCCGGGAGTGACGGAGCAGGATGTACTGGACGCTACTGCCACCATTATGCCGTGCTTCGAAATTGTCGATTCTAGGATTCATGACTGGAACATAAAGATTCAGGACACCATAGCGGATAACGCATCCTGTGGCGTTTATGTGCTGGGTAAAAACGAAGTCGACCCTCGCGATTTTGATTTGCCGAATTTGAAGATGACGATCTTTAAAAATGGTGAGTTTAATTCGGAAGGAATGGGAAGTGCCGTGCAGGGTAATCCATTGACGGCAGTGGCGTGGTTGGCCAATACCTTAGGTGAGTTTGGCATACCTTTCAAGGCGGGTGAGATCATTCTTTCGGGCTCGCTGGTGCCTCTGATTCCCGTTGTTGCAGGTGATGAGATGTCACTGATCATTGAAGGAATTGGAGGTTGTCGCTGTAAATTTGTATAGTGTCATCGCTCTGACGAGACGTCATTGCAGAGAGAGGCGCTGATGCCAGTCGGTATCACACACAGTATAACCCTATAGAACTACAGAGATTCAACATGAGCAAAAAAGTAAAGGCAGCAATAATTGGCCCCGGAAATATCGGCACGGATCTGCTGATGAAGGCCATGCGCAGTGAGCTGATTGAGCCTATCTGGATGGTGGGTGTGGATGTGGACTCACCGGGTTTGGCAAGGGCTTTAGAGATAGGACTGAAAACCACCGCAGATGGCGTAGACGGCATGTTGCCAACGATGGCAGCGGACGGCGTACAGATTTGTTTTGACGCCACTTCTGCCTATGCTCATGCGGAAAACAGCCGTAAGGTCAATGAGCTGGGTGCGGTGATGATCGATTTAACGCCCGCGGCGATTGGGCCGTTTTGTGTGCCGCCGGTCAATTTGAGTGAAGCCGTTGCTGCGAAGGCAATGAACGTCAACATGGTGACCTGCGGTGGCCAGGCGACCATCCCTATGGTGGCTGCTGTTAGTCGTGTACAGAACGTGGCCTATGGCGAAATTGTGGCGACAGTGAGTAGCAAGTCAGCGGGTCCGGGTACGCGTAAAAACATCGACGAGTTTACGCGTACTACCGCCAGTGGCATCGAAAAAGTGGGCGGTGCAAAAAGTGGCAAAGCTATTATTGTTATCAATCCGGCTGAGCCCCCGCTGATAATGCGAGACACTATTCACTGCCTAACGGTTGACGAGCCCGATCAGGCTGCCATTACCCAGTCGGTGCATGACATGCTCGCAGAAGTGCAAAAGTATGTCCCAGGATACACCCTAAAGAACGGGCCGGTATTCGATGGTAAGCGAGTCTCAATTTATATGGAAGTTGAAGGCCTGGGTGATTTTCTGCCAAAATATGCGGGTAATCTGGACATCATGACCGCAGCAGGTCTGCGCACGGCAGAAATGTACGCCCAAGAGATTCTGGCCGGCACTTTTGTGCCTACCGCCGCCTGAACACCGTCGATAGTAAATACGAGAGAGCGACACAATGGACCTGACCGGAAAAAAAATTACGATTCATGATATGTGCCTGCGCGATGGTATGCACCCTAAGCAGCATCAGATTACTGTCGAGCAAATGGTCACGATTGCCAAGGCCATGGATGAGGCGGGGATACCGATGATTGAAGTGACGCACGGCGACGGGCTGGGTGGTGCGTCGGTGAATTACGGTTTTCCTGCGGCCAGTGATGAGGAGTATCTGACGGCTGTGTGTAAAGAGGTGAAGAACACGAAGGTCTCCGCACTGTTGTTGCCCGGCATCGGTACCGTGGATCACCTTAAAATGGCTGTCGGTTGTGGCATCTCTTCTATTCGGGTAGCGACGCATTGTACTGAAGCTGATGTTGCTGAGCAGCATCTTGCAATGGCGGCCAAATATCCCGACCTAGATACCGTAGGTTTCCTGATGATGGCCCATATGATAGGTCCTGAAGAGTTGGTTCAACAGCTGAAAATGATGGAGGACTTTGGGGCCAACTGTGTCTACATCACGGACTCTGCAGGCTATATGTTGCCCGATCATGTAACTGAGCGGGTAGCACTGGCGAGGGCCGAGCTAAGGCCGGAAACCGAGCTAGGCTTTCATGGGCATCACAACATGGCGATGGGTGTTGCGAACTCTCTTGCCGCCGTTGACGCAGGTGCTAACCGAATTGATGGTTCTCTGGCCGGGCTGGGTGCAGGTGCGGGTAATACGCCGCTGGAAGTGTTTATTGCCGTTTGTGATCGCATGGGTGTCGAAACAGGTATTGATTTGTTCAAGGCTATGGATGTTGCGGAAGATCTTGTTGTGCCAATGATGGACCAGATGGTGCGTGTTGATCGCGACGCTCTTACGCTTGGCTATGCAGGTGTATATTCGTCCTTCCTGCTGTTTGCCAAACGCAGCGCTGAGAAATATGGGTTGTCCAGTCGCGATATTCTGGTTGAGCTTGGACGTCGCAGAACCGTCGGTGGACAGGAAGACATGATTGAAGATCTCGCTCTGGATATGGCGAAGGAAAGGGATGCCACGTAATACCCATTAGCCACGAGTATCAGGTCTGTCATGTGCCGATAATAACGTCAGTTTCAAGGGGTCAGCATGAAAAAGAATCGGCTAGGTAAAAGCTCTATTGTGGTGTCAGATATCTGTATGGGAACCATGACCTTCGGTAATCAGGCAGATGAAAAAGCGTCTTTTCGTATTATGGATATGGCCTATGATGCCGGTGTAGACTTTTACGATACGGCGGAGATGTATCCAGTACCTCCCGATCCAAAATACGTTGGAGCGACGGAAGAGATCGTTGGACGATGGATGAAGACAAAAGATCGAGAGTCGTTGATTATAGCGTCTAAGGTGGCAGGCCCTAGCCACGTCTGGATCACTGCGCCCTTTCGAGGTGGTAAGACGGGCCTTGATCGGCATCACATCATGCGCGCCGTGGAGGGCAGTTTACGACGCCTAGATACCGATTACATTGACTTATACCAGACCCACTGGCCCGATGCAGATTATCCTCAAGAGGAGATTATGATGGCCCTGGACGAGCTCGTGCGTTCGGGTAAGGTGCGGATTCTGGGATGCAGCAATGAATCTACTTGGGGTTTGACCAAGAGCCTTTGGGCCTCTGACACCCATGGGCTTGCACGTCACGATACCATTCAGAATAACTTCAGCCTGAATAACCGTCGCTTTGAAGATGAGCTTGCTCAGGCTTGTCGTCAGGAACATGTGAGCCTAATCCCTTATTCGCCACTGGGTGGCGGAGTCCTGAGTGGTAAATACAACGATGGGGCGTTTCCGGAAGGCGCACGCTTTTCGATGTATCTGCAAGCGCCCAAACGGCAGCAGGCTATGATGCATCGCTTTGTGAATGAAAAAACGCTGGAATCCACCCGTCGCTACCAGGCTATTGCCGCGGGGCTGGAGATGTCTGCTGTCACTATGGCAATTGCCTGGAGTAAGCAGCATGATTTTGTGGCTTCTACGATTGTCGGTGCCACGACCCCAGAGCAGGTGCCGGAGCTATTGGCGGCGGCTGAGGTTATATTGAGTGCTGATACGCTTGCGGAAATTGATGCGGTATCTCGGGATATACTTTATCCGATGGGATAGATCGTCGAGGGTCACTCAGATCGTCTAACTACGGCACTGGAATCGTGCAGCAATACTGCCGGGTATCCTAAACAGTGAAGGCGCCCATTGGATACGTGATTCATCAATCTCGATAGCAGTGAAACGCTTGGCCATCTGCTGGAAAGCTATCTCAGCGTTCATTCGCGCAAGATGTGATCCAAGACAAAAGTGTATGCCGCCTCCGAATGAGCAGTGTTTGGCTTCATGGCGACTAATATCAAAGCGGTCCGGATCAGTAAAATACGGTGGATCTCGATGGGCACCAATTAACAGCGCATACACGTTGGCATTGGCAGGGATTGTGATGCCGCTGAATTCTGTGTCCTCCCATAGGATTCTGAGTGTAATAGGAATTGACGGCTCAAAGCGCAAACACTACTCGACGGCGTAAAGGCGTTGCTGACGAGCTTGCGCAAACGATCGTGATCCGGCGGATCCATTCGCAGCATAAATTTGGATGCGTTGGTTTCTTCGCGGGTTTCTCCTGGAATAAGTCCGTCTATGTCACGCATGCCGCTGCGGCTATGTTTTAGAAGTGTTTGTATGTCCGGATAATTAGATAGGCGCCAGTCGCCCGGGGGAGTGAGGTTAACTGGCTGTGTTTCTCGCAGATATTTGTAGTGCGGATGAGGGTTCGGTTTGAGATCTGTGGTGGTGGGATTTGCCCCATACCATCCAGCGGCGGCGTCGCCACCGCTGGAGGTTTTTATATTATCCATGCAGTAAACACCCTTGTTGTTTCGTCGTTCGCTATTCAGTGTAGACTTAGCGATGAAGTACGTAAAATTTATCTGCGTTTTATTTGGATGGCTTGCCGGCAGTGGTCCGGCTGCCCATCTTTTAGCCACTTAGGCGCCTCTGCTGGGCATTTCTGCCGCTCGAGACACGTTTGTCGTTGTGCCTGGTTGAGGAGGAGTTTTGTCAATGAAATTATTCTACCCCATGTGTATTGTTCTCTCGCTGGTTGCATGCGGAGGCGATGCTAACCGTTATAGCGCCTCTGCAGAGTCCACGGACTTCGAGCCGGATGAGCGCCCTATAGCCACGACGTTGGTCTATGCATGCAACGACTATGAATTTGTTGCTCGCCTGGGCCCCGGAGAAATGGCTCTGTGGCTGCCCGAGCGCTATGTGATTTTATCGCAGGTGGGCAGCGCATCTGGCACGCTCTATGAGGAGGGAGAGGTTTCGTTTTGGAGCAGAGGCGAAGAGGCCATGCTGACGGTGGGGGAGCAGCATCACAAAAATTGCCATCTGCGACCTGATCGCGTCGCTTGGGAAGATGCTCGGCGTCGCGGTGTAGATTTTCGCGGAGTGGGTAGCGATCCGGGTTGGTCGCTTGAAATACGCAGGGGGCGGCAACTACTATTTATTTTAGATCATGGCACGCAGAGGATACTGGTGCCGAATCAGACAGAACAAGGTGACGGCTCTATGTCTGTTTATGCCGGAGCCACCGAAACGCAAGATTTGAGGGTTGAGATTGTAGATGTGTCCTGTGTTGATGCTGGTAGCGGGAATATTTTTCCCAGTGAGGTCGTGGTGACGTTTAATGGTACTGGGTATCAAGGCTGTGGTCAGGACTTGTACTATCCTTGGACAGACTAGACAACACCGCTAAAAAAATTCCTCAACTTCTGATAAATGAATGAATAAATAAATTTAATATTATTGTTGAGGGATAGTAAAGTCAGCTATGCCTGTTGTTGGACGTCAAAAGTCTAGATTGCATGTGCAGTAGTGTGAGGTGCAGTGATACCCTATCAGGCCAAGGAGGCCACGCTCTTAAGTACGAGTCGCACCAGTTCAGCCTGCCTAGAAACGCCGGTTTTGGCAAAAATGGATTTAAGCTGTGCTCTGGCTGTGTGCTGCGAGATATTTTGTGCGACAGACACTTGCGCCAGACTCAGTCCGCGGGCTAGCAGTGTGGCAAGATTGGCCTCTGCCGGGGTCAACTCAAATAGGGCGCCTAGAATGGGTCGCGATGTAGATTCTTGGAGGTCGGGATCGCTAATAAACACCGCAGCAGAGGGGCTGACCTGGCCTTCGCTCCACTGTGAAGCCGGCACAGGTCGGACAACCAGGCCGAGGTCGGAGCGGCCACCCGGGCGTGGCACCCGCAATGCGCGCACTACTGAGGTTTCGCCGTGCAGCTGTGCTCTGATAATATTCGTCAGGGCCTCCTGCAGCTCTTTATTGATATCGCGACCCTCAATGTGCAGATGGCCATCCCGCAGGCTCAGGCCCTCACCTTGGTCAAGTAGGGCACGGCCGACTGCATTGGTCGTCAACATTCGACCTTGCTCATCGAGAATGATACTGGCGACCGATAGCTGATTCACCGCGCCTGCGTAGAGATCCCGCTCCGAGGTCATGCGATTCAGCTTGGCGTAGATTTCGATAGCACGGGACAAGTGTGGTGTAAGGAGCGTCAGCAACTGACGCTCTGTTGTTTTGAACCGTGCCTCGCTGGCGCTCCTTGAAAAGCGCAACCTGGCCAGCATTCCGCCGGGTTCAGAGGTATCCACCCCTAAAATACGAAAAAGATTTATAGGTTTAAGATAGTGCAGATAATAATCTGATGTCACCAGATCTTTGTCCGGCAAGATATCTTCTAGTGCAACGACCTTTCCTAGGGGCAAGCTGACAAAAGGGTCCAATGAAAAAAATTGTTCTCGATAAGCGCTGACTTGCCAGTCGTTAGGGTCCGCGAGCGTGACATTACTATTGTGCGAACTCTGATCTGGCCGGACACAGTTTAGGATAACGCCTTGGTCGTCTGCTGAGGGGGGTCGTAGCACCAGGGAAACGACCTCAGCATCCAACGCTTCGCGCAGCGCGGGCAGCGCGCTTTGCCAAGGTTGCGTCTCTAACGCGCCCTGATAAAGGAGACCTATCAGTTCGCTAAAATCGCTTTCATTGAGTTTGGGTTTCATTCGCGATGAGTCAAGTGACGCGTCGAGGTTATGAACTGGCGTTGGCGGCGTTTAGAAATGCCGGTTTTTCGCCGCCGCCGTGAACGGCAAAGTCAGTGCCGCTCACATAAGATGCCAGCGCAGAGGCCAAGAAAAGACACGCATGACCCACGTCCGCAGGCGCTGCCATGCGACCCAACGGTATGGTGGCACCGACAGCCGCTATGCCGTCTTCATCGCCGTAGTGTAAGTGTGCTTGTTCGGTCTCTGTCAGTCCCACAACCAGAGCATTTACACGCACTTTTGGGGCCCATTCCACGGCCAGCGAGGTTCCGAGGTTCACCAGCCCTGCTTTGGCTGCACCGTAGGCTGCGGTGCCCGGTGACGGCCGGATGGTACTGACACTGGCGATATTGATGATGCAGCCGCCAGATTCCTGCTGCTGCATAACTCGATTGGCCACTTGGCTAAAGTTCAACGGAGCGATCAGATTAAGCCGGATAATGGACTCCGAAAAGCGCGGCGACGCTGTTGCAGCCTCGGCATAGGGTGCGCCGCCGGCATTGTTAATTAACACATCGAGCCGGCCAAACTGCTGGAACGCAAATGCAACGCAGCTCTCAATCTGGTCGTAGTCGCGGACATCGCAGGCTATGAAAAGCGCCTTGCGTCCATTGCATTCGGGAAGGGATTCAGGCGCTGTCCTGCCGCAGATGAGGACGTCTGCGCCGGCATCGAGAAAACATTCGGTGATTCCTCGGCCTATACCCTTGCCGCCGCCAGTGACGATAATAGCCATTCCGTTAAAATCCAGCATTTTATCCATAATAGAGTGTCTCCTGATGAGCGAAATGAGCACAAGGCATCTCTGCACTTGAGATCAGGCCACGATTTACATAATATGCTCTGGCTGTGCGTATCCTAACCGAATTTCCCTTGACTGGAAATTTTAGATGGGTGTTTATTCATCCGCTCGCGGAACAATACAGATCGCGCTTGTAAACACTGTACTCCCTTACAACTTTATTATATTAGGAATAAGTTATATGACGACAGAAACCTTGCCGGTCCTCGCCATTCTTGGCGGCACTGGAGATTTGGGAACCGGTTTGGCTCGGCGTTGGGCGCAGGTTGGGTATGAGGTTATTATTGGTTCACGGACACAGGAAAAGGCTGAAGCCGCCGTCGCGGATTTACGTGAAGTGATGGCAGAGCGAGGCGTTGCTGAAATTAGTGTTCGTGCCATGGAGAATTTGGCTGCCGCAGAGGCTGCTGATATTGTGACCCTAACGGTCCCTTTCAGTCACCAGTCTAGCACTCTTGATCTGGTCAAAGAGGCGTTACATGACAAGATACTGATCGATGTCACGGTGCCTTTGGTGCCGCCGAAGGTGGCCCGCGTGCAGCTGCCTCCCCAAGGCAGTGCGGGTCAAATCGCACAGGAATTGCTTGGTGAAGAGGTGTATGTGGTGTCGGCTTTTCAGAATGTGGCTGCTGCGCATTTGCAGGAGGGTCGAGGGTTGGAGTGCGATGTGTTAGTGACGGGTAATAAGAAAGTTGCGCGGCAAGCAGTGATCACCTTGATTGAAGCGGCAGGGATGCGTGGCTTTCACGCTGGTATGATAAATAATGCCGCTGCGGCCGAAGCTTTGACATCGGTGTTAATTACAATCAATAAGCAGTACGGTTGTCATGCGGGCATTAAAATTAGTGGGTTGGACGACATAGACTAGATGACCGCTAGTCTGGCGCTGATGCCTTTATTGGGATTTCCCCTTGTGGAGCCGGGGGATGATCTTGCATTCCTCATCATGGATGCATTGCGGGACAATGATCTCAGCTTGCAGCAGGGCGATGTTCTTGTGGTCGCACAAAAGATCGTGTCCAAAGCCGAAAATCGCTATGTGCGATTAGCGGATGTGGAGGTCAGTCCTGAGGCGCAGGTCCTCGCCGAAAAAGCGGGAAAGGACCCTCGTCAGGTGCAGCTCATTCTGCAGGAGAGCAAGGAGGTTATTCGCGTGCGGCCAGGGGTTATTATTGTCGAGCACCGCAACGGGTATGTTCATGCCAATGCTGGCATCGATAAATCGAATATTCGTATTGATGCAGACGACCCCCGCGTACTGCTGCTGCCGAAAGATCCTGACGCTTCAGCACTCGCGCTGCGCAAGGGGCTTGCTGAGCTTGGCGCGATCGCACCCCAAGTGATCATCAATGACAGTATGGGAAGGGCCTGGCGCAATGGCACGGTGGGTTTGGCGATTGGTACGGCAGGTCTGGCGCCACTTTACAACCAGATAGGTGAAGAGGATATGTTTGGCAATAAGCTCGAGGTGACGGAACCCGCGGTGGCCGATGAGTTAGCGGCTGGCGCCTCTTTTGTCATGGGTCAGGCCGCTGAGGCTTGTCCTGTTATATTAGCCCGTGGCGCAACGTTGAAGCACTCTAATAGTGGATCAGCAGGGTTGCTGCGCGATAAATCACTCGATATGTTTCGCTGATGAAGGCGCTTCAGGAATCAGTCCTTGCCCTGTCTGGCGGGGTCGGCGGGGCAAAGCTGGCGCTAGGGCTAGCGGACGTGCTGCCCCAGGGGCAGCTGCATGTCATGG
Organism: uncultured Haliea sp.; assembly: GCA_913062625.1. Lineage (GTDB taxonomy): Bacteria > Pseudomonadota > Gammaproteobacteria > Pseudomonadales > Halieaceae > Marimicrobium. The sequence continues at coordinate 13,249 of CAJXWP010000009.1, forward strand.
CAAACACTGGAGACGATTTCAGGCATCTCGGTCTGCATATCAGCCCCGATATTGACACCTTACTTTACACGCTGTCTGGCAAGGCCAACGAAGTTCTTGGGTGGGGCCTAGCGGGCGAAACATGGAGTGTGATGGACGCGCTTGAGCGCCTGCGTGGTGACACTTGGTTTCGGTTGGGCGACAACGATCTAGCGACCCATTTATGGCGAACTGCCCAGATTGAGGAGGGTGCCAGCCTGCTGCAGATTACCGATACACTCGCGCGGCAGCTAGGTATTCACAGTCATATTCATCCTATGTGTGAGGAGCGGGTAAGTACTATCGTTCATAGTGAGGGACGCAATTTACCCTTCCAGCACTACTTCGTCAGAGAACAGTGCAAGCCAGCGGTGACCGGATTTAGTTTTGAGGGGATTGCTCAGGCCAGTCCTAATCCCAACGTCATGGCGTTGCTGGCTGACGAGGCGTTTTCCGCCATTGTTGTCTGCCCTTCTAACCCTTTTGTGAGTGTTGACCCGATACTGCAGATACCGCAAATGTGGACAACCTTGCGAGACTGCGCTGCGCCCCTAGTTCTGGTTTCTCCCATCGTCGGGGGCATCGCTCTTAAAGGACCGGCCGCCAAAATGATGTCAGAGCTGGGCGTGCCAGTGACGGCATTGGGTGTGGCGCAGCATTATTGTGATCTCTACCCGGATTTGCTGGATTACTTCGTAATTGATGAAAGTGACGCTACACTAGCTCCAGAAATTGCTAGTCTAGGAGTAGAAGTGGCTATTGCGCCCACCATTATGAACAATCTTGGCGACAAACAACGTTTGGCACAGTGTGTCCTAGGCTTGGTGGGCTAGGGCTGATGGCACAGGCGCTCGTTCCCTTTAAAGACCTTTCACTCGCTAAGTCGCGCTTGGCTGACGTGCTCACTCGTGCCGAGCGTCGAGCGCTGGCCCAGGCTATGGTAGAGGATGTGCTCACGGTGTTGAGTAGTCATAGACATATTGCCCGCATTACACTGGTATCCGATGACCCCGGAGCGAATATGTTGGCGCAGAAATACGGGGCGGAGTGTTGGACAGAGAGTGCCTTGGGCTGTCGTGGTCTGAATCCCCTAATAAGGAGTGCCAGTGAGCGTTTGTTGGGCACTGGAGAGGAACCTCTTATGGTGTTGCACGGTGACTTGCCGCTGTTGACGGGAGAAGACATCAGCGTCGTGGTGGAAAGCCAGCAGGCGTTGGGCGGGTTAATAGTGGGTTGTGACAGTAAAGGTATCGGGACTAATCTGCTGGCGTTTAACGCCGCTAGTACGCCGCGCTTTTGTTTCGGGCTTGACAGCTGCGCTGCGCATGTTGCCAGTGCCAAAGACGCGGGTATGCCAGTGCAGGTGTTGCAAAGATCCGGAATAGGCCTGGATGTAGACGAAGCGCCGGACTTAAAATATGTAATGGAGCAGCTGCCTTTCAACCCGGCAAGCAATACCGCACAGTTGCTTTATAATACCGAGCTTGGGGCGCGTGCGGCCCTAGCTTTGACCGCTCTATTGGGTAATATAGAATCCGGTAGCACAGATTTATCTGATGATTTGACGAGAGGGATGGCAAGCTGATGTCGGATTGGCAATTTTTGCAAGAGCAACTACTGCGGGGTGAAATGCTCAGCGATCAGCAGTCACTGTCTCTGGCGGACTTCGATGACACCGAGGCGCTAGTGCAAGCGGCGTCTGTCCTCCGTGATTGCGGCCATCAAAATGTGATCACCTATTCACGCAAAGTATTCATACCCTTAACGCACCTGTGTAGGGATGTCTGCCACTACTGCACGTTTGCACGCACGCCGAAAAAAATTGAACAGCCCTATATGCCGGTCGAGGATGTGCTCGAGCTGTGCCGGCAAGGCGCGAGTGTCGGCTGTCAAGAAGCCTTATTTACGTTGGGTGAGAAGCCAGAACTGCGTTATAGCGCTGCGCGGCGAGCGTTGCAGGAAATGGGTTTTGCCAGCACGCTGGATTATGTAAAAGAGGTTGCTCGCAGAGTTTTGGCGGAGACAGGATTGCTGCCGCACATTAATGCCGGATGTATGGATGCTGATGAGATTGCCGGCCTGCGTCAGGTGAGTGCATCGATGGGCATCATGCTGGAATCTGCGTCGCAGCGGCTATGCGAAAAGGGCATGCCCCACTATGGTTCGCCGGACAAAGAGCCAGCCAGACGACTGCAAACCCTAGTGTTGGCAGGACAGGCGGCAGTTCCCTTTACGTCTGGCATACTCATTGGTATCGGCGAAACGCGTCTTGAGCGCATTGAGTCTCTGCTAGCGCTGCGCCAGATCAATGAGCAATATGGCCATTTGCAGGAAGTGATTATTCAAAACTTCCGCGCCAAGCCGGGCACCCTTATGTCAGCAGCGCCGGAGCCCGACCTCAATGAATTACTATGGACTATTGCGATTGCACGTCTGATGTTTGGCGCGCAAATGAATATTCAAGCGCCGCCGAATCTCAGCCCTGGGGTTCTCCCTCAATTGGTCGCAGCAGGCATTAATGATTGGGGCGGTGTCTCTCCAATAACGCCGGACTATGTGAATCCGGAGGCGCCTTGGCCGCACTTGGAACGATTGGCCAGTGAAACTGCCGCTGCAGGAAAGTTTCTCGAACAGAGGCTCACAATTTACCCCGCTTATGTTGTCGAAGGTGAGCGCTGGCTGGACGATAATGTGCAGACTCCAGTGTTGAGACTATCGGATGCTGCGGGATTTGCGCGACGCGACAGCTGGGTGCCGGGTGAGGAACATAGTGTGCCTGCCATTGAAGCGAAACTGTTGGCGACTCAGGTGGAGCCCAATGCGGTATCTTCCGATGTGCTGGATATCGTTGAGCAGTGTCGGCAGACCGGTGCGTTGACTGAGGCAGATGTTACGCGACTGTTCAATGTCCGTGGTGCTGATTTTTCTTATGTCGTTGCCCAAGCTAACCAACTGCGTGAACGGGTGAACGGCGATACGGTGAGTTATGTCGTTAATCGCAACATTAATTACACGAATGTTTGTTACTTTAAATGTCAGTTTTGCGCTTTTTCCAAGGGTAAGCAGAGCGAAAATTTACGCGGCAGGCCCTATGATATTACCGGTGAAGATATTGCCGGGCGCTGCGGCGAGGCTTGGGAGCGCGGCGCGACCGAGGTCTGCATGCAGGGTGGGATTCATCCTGACTACACCGGCCAAACCTATCTGGATATTGTAAACACTGTTCGCAGTGCGACGCCTGACATGCATATTCACGCATTCTCGCCGCTGGAGGTGTGGCAGGGCGCAGCCACACTAGGCGTTAGTGTCCCAGCTTTTTTGCGGCAGTTACGACAGGCGGGGCTTAATACGTTGCCGGGCACTGCGGCGGAAATTTTGCACGACGAAGTTCGTGCAAATCTATGCCCGGATAAGCTCAACACTGAGCAGTGGTTGGAGGTTATGGCGGCTTCTCATGCTGAGGGTATGCGCACTACGGCAACGATTATGTACGGTCATATCGATCGTCCGCGGCACTGGGCGAGCCACCTGTTGCATATCAGGGCACTGCAACAGCGTACCGGGGGCTTTACTGAGTTTGTGCCTCTGCCGTTCGTGCATATGGAAGCCCCGATGTACCTTAAAGGCAAAGCGCGACGCGGGCCGAGCTTTCGCGAAGCGATGTTAATGCATGCGGTGGCAAGGTTGGTATTTCATGGGCTTATAGAGAATATTCAGGCTTCGTGGGTGAAGATGGGCAGAGAAGGTGTTGCGGCCTGTTTGAATGCAGGCGTCAATGACTTGGGGGGTTCATTGATGAATGAGAGTATTACTCGCGCCGCCGGCTCTGGTCATGGGCAGGAGTGGGCGCCAGAGCTGATGGAAGCGCAGATACGTGCCGCCGGGCGTGAACCGCGAATGCGTACGACGCTCTATGGTGATGTGCCTCACGAACGCCGTAATGCGGCCTTTAATGCCGCGCCCATGGCCGAAGTTCGCGGCGCTTCTGCAGCAAAGCGGCAGCGTAGCAAGCGTCTGTTGGCGGTAGACAAAACACAAGGCGCACCCGATGCGCTCGAAGTAAAGTGGATCGATCAGTCACAGGACCGCACGTTGTACGAAAGCGTGGTGTTGATGGCAGCCTGCAACTGAATCGTGTTCTACATGAAATGAGCACAGCCGCCACCAGGAGTGTTGACCTAGACCCTAGTTGGTTAAAGCCGCTGGCTGCAGAATTCGAGCAACCTTACATGCAGCGGCTGGATGCTTTTTTGTTGTCGGAGGAGAAAGCGGGGAAACGTATCTTCCCGCGCGGTAATGAGCGGTTTGATGCCTTCCGCCATGCTCCCTTGGATAAGGTGAAAGTTGTCATTCTGGGGCAGGACCCCTATCACGGAGAGGGCCAGGCGCACGGACTTTGCTTCTCGGTGAAGCCAGGTGTGTCAGTGCCGCCGTCGTTGAAAAATATTTATAAGCAGCTACGGTCGGAGTTCGATCTGCCAACTCCGCCCCATGGAGATCTCACTGCTTGGGCCAATCAGGGTGTGCTATTGCTCAATAGCGTATTAACGGTGGAGGCGGGTCAGGCGGCATCGCACCGTGGCAGGGGGTGGGAGACCTTTACCGATCGTGTCATCGACATCATCAATCGCGAGAGGGAAGGTGTGGTTTTCGTGTTGTGGGGAAGCTATGCCCAGCGCAAGGGATCGATTATCGACAACGCACGGCACTGCGTGCTGAAGGCGCCTCACCCTTCACCCCTAAGTGCTTATCGGGGTTTCTTCGGTTGCGGGCATTTCTCAATGGCCAATGACTATTTGCAGGCGCGGGGGGAAGCGCCTATTGATTGGTGCTTGCCTAAATATGCTCCGGTCAGCGAAAACGCGATGTCTGCTGAACAAAGCGCAGCGTTAAAAAATTGATCCATAAACACCGCGCTTTAGTGATCACAAAACCACTCGGTTTGCCATTAATCAGATCCTAATGGATAGGGTAGTTCTCGGCTAACCAGCAATGGGCCGTCGGCGGCGCCGAGATGAAGTCCGTTTATCAGGCCGTCTTTGGTGGCCGCCACCAACACGGTAGTGTCGCCCTCTACATCACAGCAGTTGACGATACTGCCAATATTTCGCCCCGATTCTGCGTCATATACTGCGGTGCCGGCCGTGCAGTCGCTGGCAACAGAGAGTTGCGCCAGACCGGTGCGGCGTTTGGGTTTGCCGAGGTAGTGCAAGCGCGCCACGACTTCTTGACCGGTATAGCAGCCTTTTTTGAAACTGATATGGCCGGTGAGGTCGTAATTGAGTGTTTGCGGTACGAATTCCTCTTTCGTGGCTGCCTCAATGCGGACGATGCCATTGGCCATTTGCAGGGCCTGCCACTGTGACTCCGTGCCCCACTGCACCATGTCACCCATTTGTTCGTGTTGGTATGATTCATGTAGATAACATTCGAACTGTTCGCCGCGCTGATCGGTCTGCACTATAACGAAATTGTCTCCATGGACCGCACCAAAGCGCTCTGTGGGAACGTCGCCAAAGAGTGTGGCTAAGACCGTTGCGGCATCAGAACCCCAAACGGCATAGGGTTCCCAGTCTTCTCGCGTGTCGTCGAGCTCTGCTTTTGAAAAAATAATATATTTGCCGAAAGCAGCGCTGGCGCTTGCTCTGATACTGCGACGCATACGCAGTACAAAATGATCGACCTCCAACTCACAGAGAAGAAAATCGCAGATGACTCTACCCTGCGGAGTACAAAAAATGCCGAGCAGGCTTCCGCTTTTGTCTATTGTACGAGTGTCGCAGGTCGTCTGGCCCTGTAAAAATTTAAGCGTGTCGGGTCCGGTAATATGGAGCAAGGACTCTTGTTCCAAGCGGGCATGAAGGCAGTTCAAGTGTTGTGACCTCGGATGAGCGATGGGCAATAATAAGCCCTGTTATCCACAATGTCAGCAATCAAGCACGTCACCAAAGAAATTAGACGTTATAATGGCCGCTATTGATGGTCCTTTGAGGAATGTTTTTAGGCATGGTAGATAAAGAAGATGTTAACCGAATGCGATGGGCCGCTAGACGAGGCATGCTAGAACTCGACCTGATACTTGAGCCATTTGTAAGCTTGCGATATGCGCAGCTCGACGAACCCGATCGTCATAAGTTCCAACAGTTGATGCTGTGTGAAGATCAGGATTTATTTGTCTGGCTTATGCTGCGAGGGGAGCCGGACGATAAGGAGCTAACAGGGATTGTCAGTCAGATACTTCAATTCACCCACTCTGCGGCTGACGATCGCTGAGTCACGATTACGAACGGCGCTCCACTCCACGCTTTGCCTGATCGCACTGTATGCTCTGTATTCGATTTGCGCGCGCGGCTACCCTTTTCTGGTTGTTGCGCTGTCGATCATTGCGTGTATTTCGTTATCCCTGCTACGAAGGAACCCAATGCGCGGTGCCGAGCTTTGTTGGTGCCAGGGCCGCTGGACGCTCGAGCGAGATGATGTCATTAAAGACATTTCTCCGAGTAAAGGCAGCGTGGCTTTGCTCTGGTTTATTTATATTGGATTCACTGATATAGCAGAGGGATCTGCGGGACACATTTGGCTCTATGCTGATAGCGTGCCTAAGCATCAGCTGCGTCAGTTGCGAGTCCGGCTAACATTACTGCATTGAGTTTTGTGCTGCGCCAGTCGCTCCGACGCTGATGGTTGCTCCCGCACTATAGGGGAGAGTTGTCCGGCAACAGAATGGTGTCTTTGGCCACTGACAGGAGCTCGGGATAGTCCAGCGTGTAGTGAAGTCCGCGACTTTCTTTGCGTGAAATTGCGCACTGAATCATGAGTTCTGCCACCATTGCCAGGTTGCGTAGCTCGAGTAAGTCGTTGCTGACTTTGTAGTTGCCGTAATATTCTGCTATTTCTGCCTGCAGCAGCTGCACTCTATGCAAAGCACGTCGTAAACGCTTGTTGGTTCGCACAATGCCGACATAATCCCACATGAAACGACGCAACTCATCCCAGTTATGAGAGATCACCACATCCTCATCGGAGTCTGTTACTTGGCTCTCATCCCAAGGAGCGGCATGAGTAGGGAGCGGTATCTGGTCGAGATTGTCGGCAATATGATGGGCTGCAGACTCCGCGTAGACAATGCACTCAAGCAGCGAATTACTGGCCATACGGTTGGCACCGTGTAAGCCGGTACAAGAAGATTCGCCGACAGCGTACAGTCCAGCGACATCCGTAAGGCCGTGGCTGTCCACCAGAATGCCGCCGCAGGTGTAATGCGCCGCGGGGACTACGGGTATCGCTTCGGTGCTAATGTCGATGCCAAGCTCTGCGCAGCGTGCCATGACTGTGGGAAAGTGGCTGTTGATAAACTCGGGCGATTTGTGTGAAATATCTAAAAAGACGCAGTCAGCACCAAGTCGTTTCATCTCATGATCTATCGCGCGCGCCACAACATCACGCGGCGCGAGTTCGCCGCGCTCGTCAAAATTTTGCATGAAGGGCGTCCCATCTGGGAGGAGCAGCCTGCCACCTTCTCCACGGATGGCTTCGGTGATTAAGAAAGACTTAGCCTTGGGATGATAGAGACAGGTGGGATGAAATTGGTTGAATTCCAAATTAGCTACCCGACAGCCGGCTCGCCAGGCCATAGCAATTCCATCTCCGCTGGCGCCATCAGGATTACTCGTATAGAGGTAGGCTTTGCTGGCACCGCCCGTGGCGAGAACCACTGATGAGGCCTGAAACAGATCAACATGGCCACTCTCTTCATTGAGAATGTAGGCCCCTTCGCAGCGCCCATTATTGACAACCAAGTCCACGGCAACGCGATGTGTGAAGATTTCAATATTTTCGGCAGCAATGACCTTGTCCGTTAGCACCTCGGATATCGCTCGTCCGGTGCGGTCAGCAGCATGTATGATCCGCCTGTGGCTGTGCCCGCCCTCCCTTGTGAGGTGGAACTCCTTACCTGGCTGATCACGGGGAGCTTCTCTCAGATCAAAATCGACGCCCTGTTCGACCAACCATTCGACACAGCGTCTGCTGTTGCTGACGGTGAATTCCACCGCTTCTCGGCGGCACAATCCTGCCCCAGCAGCGAGGGTGTCGGTCACGTGGGAATCAACGGTATCCCTATTGTGGAGCACAGCAGCCATTCCACCTTGCGCCCAAAAGGTCGATCCCTGGTTCAGGTCTGCCTTGGTCAGCAGCGCAACCCGACAGTTGCCTGGCAGACGCAGAGCTAGGCTGAGACCGGCTGCGCCGCTCCCAATAACTAATACATTGTGTTGATGTCGACTCGCCATGGCGCTCACTACTTGATGCTTTGGAAGGTGAAATATATGATGTGTCTCAAAGACTTAGCCTCAGAAGGCCCAGCAGACGGAGTATATACGACCTCGTGGGACATACGGAAGCCATCCACAAGCAATTTTCTTGGCGACAACTTACCTTCGATTCGCGTCATTTAGGTTGCCATGCGAACTAAGTTCAAATGTTGCTGTCTATTACTGCGTACGCCTATATTTGGCCGGACAGTGATATCATGTGCTCGTGAAGGGAGCTACACATGACTGTCATCGCGACTGATCAGCAACTTGTCGCCAGGGTACAAAAGGGTGATTCGAGGGCATTTGATATGCTGGTCCTAAAATATCAGCACAAAATATTTAGCTTGATAAGCCGCTACGTGCGAGATGCTGATGACGTCCAAGATGTTGCGCAGGAGGCTTTTATTAAGGCTTACCGATCACTTCCAAGCTTCCGAGGTGATAGTGCTTTTTACACCTGGCTGTATCGTATTGCGATCAACACGGCAAAGAATCATCTGGTGTCCCGCTCGCGCCGCCCTCCAGGGTCAGATGTTGAGGTCGAGGACGCTGAGTACTTCGAGAGTGGAGGAGGTTTACGCACGATTGAAACACCCGAGAATGCGCTGTTCGGGGAAGAGTTAAAGACGGTGGTGCAAGAGGCAATCAGTGCGCTATCAGAAGATCTCCGAACGGCTATAACGTTACGTGAATTCGATGGCCTAAGTTACGAGGATATTGCTGATATTATGGATTGTCCGGTAGGCACTGTGCGCTCACGGATATCGAGAGCACGTGAGGCGATAGACGTGTTGGTGCGCAAGCAAATGGATGGGGAGGCTTGATGCCTTATCTGAAACTGTTTTTAGGCAGCGGTGCTTCTAGATCGAGTTTTCCGCCAGTTAGGCATGATTGGGGATGTATTGAATATGAATGAAAAAATGGGTGAATCACTTTCTGCTTTGATGGATGATGAAGCCAATGAGCTTGAATTGGAGAGGGTGCTTGCGCAGGTTTCTCAAGATCGCGATTTGCGTCGTTCATGGATACGTTACAATCTAGCCCAGCAAGCAGTGCAGGGTAGTCAGATTGCCTGCCTCGATTGGGATATATCGGAGCGGGTGAAGTCGTCGTTGGAGGATTTGCGTGCAAACGACCCCGCGCCTGCAGGCATTACTTTCAAACAGCGCATGTTGCGGCCCCTTGTCAGTCTTGCCGTGGCGGCTTCCGTGGCCGCAACGGTTGTTATTGGAGGGCAGCAGTTGGCACTTATTGGCAGCGACGGTGCCTATGATTACGGTGGCTCTGTCGCAACGAATGCTTCACCGGTAGGGATGCTCAATAGTCTTGGCGCTACGACTGTGCAGGCAAGTTATGGCATGCAGGCTGTGCCGATTTTGCAGCCCGCGACCAGCTCTGCTTATCAGGAGCTTGCATTACAGCGACAACGTAAATATATGCAAGAACATGCAGAGCAGGCGGCGCTTAACGCTCCGCAGGGCCTGATCCCCTTTGTTCGTGTCCCCCAGATACAGGAGTAGGTAAGGGTGTTGCCTAGAGCGTCAAACACAGTGTTTAGATGTTTATTGTTGGCCACTTTGTCGGTGTCTATTGCTGTGGGAGCAAACGCGGCTGGCTGTCCCGATGGTGATGCCGTAGCGCTGTCCTGGTTGGATAAAATGTCAAGGAGTCTGCGCCAGGCCAGCTATCACGGCGTGGTAACGCTGCAGCGTGATGACCATATGCAGGTGATGCAAGTCTCGCATCTGGTGGGCGATGGAAGCACTTCGGAGCGTCTCATCGAATTAACCGGTCAAGGCGCACAGGTGGAGCGTTTATCCCACCCTGCAAATTGTATACACCCGGGAGATCGATTGCTGCGCGGTGAGGCTCTGCTGCCGGGCCAAAGTTGCGGGATTGCCAAGCACTATCGTTTCACTGTCGCTCCGGGAGGCCGTGTGGCCGGACGCGAGGTTGTCCGCATCGTGATTGAACCGCGGGATATGTATCGGTTTGGGTATGTCGTTGACCTTGATAAAGAAACCGGAATCTTGCTCAAAACGCAGACGGTTGGTCACGGAGATAAAACACTGGAAACGATGCAATTCGCCAACATCTCTTATTCCGATGATCCGCCCGAGCTCAGCCAAGTAGATGTGTTTCATAAGGCGCAGCACCTGCATCCTCAGAGCGCTCCAGCCGAATATCCGGTGTCGCGTGCATGGGCGCTAGGCTGGCTGCCGCTTGGGTTTGCTGCAACCGACCGTTCTACTGGGACCAATGATCGAAGAACCTATACTGATGGCTTCGCGGTTTTCTCTGTATTTTTGGAAGAGCTCGATGTTGAAATTCGAGCAGGTGAGGGTTTGGTGAAGCGCGGGGGCACTACTTCGTATACACGTGGCATGCGGCTTGATGAGCAGCCGGTGCTGGTAACGGTGATAGGCGAAGTACCCGTAAATACGGCTAGGATGCTGGCCGACTCCGTGGACTGGGTGCAGTGATATGCTGACAGAAACAGGGCGTGTAGTGGGGATAGAAAGTGATGGAATATGGATTGAGACTATTCGGCGCAGTACCTGCGGAACCTGTTCGGCACAAAAAGGGTGTGGTCATGGGCTGCTCAACCGAATCTCCGAGGGTAAGCGCGGTTACGTGCGTGCGTTGCCTGGAGACCAGTCCGTCGAGGACTACAAAGTCGATGATCAGGTTCTTATTAGCATTCCTGAAGAGGTGATTTTACGGGGATCTTTTATTGCCTACATTCTGCCGCTCTTGAGTATGCTGGCTGGCGCGATGGCAGCCACCTATTTTTTCACAGGCCAGCCGGACGTGTTAGCGGTCGTTGGTGCAGCTGGGGGCCTTGCCGTCGGCTTTGCCCTGGTCCGCTGGCACGGCATCTATCACAGGCAGGATCCGGCGTTTCAGCCGGTTCTTCTGCGTATCGATTCTTCAGTCGTGGAAGCGGTGACGCTTCTTTGATACTTTTTGCACGCGGACATTTCATTAATTGCACTGGATCAACTGTATGACTACTAAGCTGCGCTTATCTGGCTTTTTCTTTGTGGGTGCATTTTTGTGCGCTACGCAAGCGATGGCGGCGACCTCACTGCCCGATTTCAGACAGATTGTGCGCGATCATTCGTCTGCCGTCGTTAAGATTATCGTGGAGCAAAGCCCCAGCCCAAGTGGCCGTGCGCAACCGGGGCAGGAACAAATTCCTGAAGAGCTGCGCCGTTTTTTTGAGTTTCGGGATGCCCCGCCTTCCAAGCGTCAGCGCATGGGTATGGGGTCGGGTTTTATTATTTCCGACGATGGCTTCATTCTTACCAATAATCATGTGGTGGAGGGCGCCGACAGTGTGTTGGTGCGTATGAGCGACCGTCGAGAGTTCGATGCAGAGGTTGTCGGCACAGACCCCCGCTCCGACCTCGCACTTCTGCGCATAGACGCTGCCGATCTGCCTATGCTTAAGCTGGCGGATAATGATGATCTTGAAGTGGGGGAGTGGGTACTAGCGATCGGCTCGCCTTTTGGCCTGGATTATTCGGTGACAGCAGGCATCGTCAGTGGCAAGGGCCGCAGTCTGCCTACTGAACAGAATGAAAATTATGTGCCTTTTATACAGACAGATGTTGCTATTAACCCTGGCAACTCCGGAGGGCCATTATTCAATCTGGATGGGCAAGTCGTCGGCGTTAACTCCCAGATCTTTACGCGTAGTGGTGGCTCCATAGGGCTCTCATTTGCTATCCCAAGTTCGGTGGCAAGTAATGTTGTTGAGCAATTGAAGCAGAATGGGCAAGTGACACGGGGTTGGTTGGGCGTCACTATTCAGGATGTTGACAAAACACTTGCACAGTCCTTTGGTTTAAAGCGTGCGGGTGGCGCACTGATCGCAGATATGTCCACTGATGGCCCCGCTGCCAAGGCGGGATTGCGCAGCGGCGATATTATTGTGAAATTTAATGGCAAGCCCATCCCTACCTCAGCGGACCTTCCCCACGTGGTAGGGTTGGTGGCCCCTGGGTCCACCGTAGAGGTAGAATTGGTGCGCGATAGAAAGCCTCAGACCATTAACGTCAAAGTCGGCGGGCTGGATTCAGATGACAGTTATGCACTGTCCGCAGGCGACTCTGATGAGTATCGCGGCAATCGCCTTGGGATGGAGGTCGAGTCTCTTTCTCCTGAGAGCTTGGAATATTATGGTATCAGCGGCGGCGTGGCGGTGCGAAGCGTTGTGCCTGGCTCCATTGCCGCGGAGTCTGGTATCAGAGTTGACGATGTCATCACCCTTATCGACACTATTCCTATTCAATCCGTTGAGACATTTGAGCGTGCCGTCGGCACATTAAGCGATGGAAGTTCTGTCCCGTTGCGTTTGATTCGCCAAGGTTCTTCCTTGTTTATCGCGCTTAATTTGTCGGATTGATGCTCACTGAATAGTTCAGGCTGACAATAGATACTCGCCGCCCGGGTCAGCATAGCGGTTGTCTGTCCGTTGGGGTACAATCTCGCGTTTTACAGTATCAGGGCAGGCATATTGCCTCCTTCAGCCGTATTGTTAACCGAGCCCAAATAGCGTGAGCGATCTTCAGCACATCCGTAATTTTTCTATCATTGCCCATATTGATCACGGCAAGTCGACTCTGGCAGATCGCTTTATCCAGCACTGTGGCGGGCTGAGCGCGAGGGAGATGGATGCGCAGGTTCTCGACTCAATGGATATCGAGCGCGAGCGCGGCATCACTATTAAGGCGCAAAGTGTCACGTTGGACTACACTGCGCAGAACGGACAAGTTTACCAACTCAATTTCATCGATACTCCCGGACACGTCGATTTTTCCTATGAAGTGTCACGTTCCCTCGCTGCGTGTGAAGGAGCACTTCTGGTTGTAGACGCAGGGCAGGGCGTTGAGGCCCAGTCAGTGGCCAATTGCTATACCGCCATTGAGCAGGGTTTAGAGGTTCTTCCCATTTTGAACAAGATGGATCTGCCTCAGGCGGATCCTGATCGAGTGAAGCTGGAAATTGAGGAAATCATTGGCATCAATGCCGTTGACGCCTGCCTGGTAAGTGCAAAATCTGGGCTTGGAATCGAGGATGCGCTAGAGTATTTGGTTGAACATGTTCCGCCTCCTGAGGGAGATCGCGAGGCTCCATTGCAGGCCCTGATTATCGATTCTTGGTTTGACAACTATCTTGGCGTGGTCTCTTTGGTGCGAGTGAAACAGGGCGTGCTGCGCAGACGCGAGAAAATAATGGCCAAGTCAGTTGGCAAGGCCCATCAGGTTGACGTGTTGGGCGTATTTACACCCAAGCGTGTCGAACAACAAGTGTTGCAGGCTGGCGAAGTCGGATATATCGTGGCGGGCATTAAGGATATCCATGGTGCGCCGGTTGGCGATACTTTGGTCCACGCCAACAATTCCAATATTCCGGCCCTCCCAGGTTTTAAGCGCGTGAAACCGCAGGTGTACGCGGGAATTTTCACGATATCTTCAGACGATTATGAAGATTTCCGAGAGGCGCTGGCAAAATTGACCTTGAATGACGCATCGCTGCAGTACGAGCCGGAAACCTCTGACGCACTCGGTTTTGGGTTCCGCTGCGGCTTTTTGGGCATGCTCCATATGGAGATTATTCAGGAGCGTTTGGAGCGAGAGTATAATCTGGACCTGATTACCACCGCACCAACGGTTATCTACGAAATTGAAAAAAAGAACGGTGATGTTGTTGCGGTAGACAATCCTTCTGCGCTGCCTGATGTCGGCGATATTGAGGAGATGCGTGAACCTATCGCCCGCTGCAATATTCTTGTGCCTCAGGAATATTTAGGTAATGTGATTACACTGTGTGTGGATAAGCGCGGTGTGCAGTGCGATATGCAATTTTTAGGTGCCCAAGTGTCGATTGTTTATGACATACCGATGGCCGAGGTTGTGCTGGATTTCTTCGATCGATTGAAGTCTGTCAGTCGAGGTTATGCATCTCTTGATTATGGTTTCGAGCGGTTTCAGGCCGCCAATCTCTCGCGGCTGGATGTTCTGATAAACGGTGAGCGCGTAGATGCTTTGGCGTCAATCATACATCGTGATCACATACTGCATCGGGGTAGACTGCTGACGGAAAAAATGAAAGAGTTGATTCCAAGGCAAATGTTTGATGTTGCGATCCAGTCTGCTGTCGGCGGTAAAATTGTTGCTCGCCAGACAGTCAAGGCGTTGCGGAAAAATGTTACTGCTAAGTGCTATGGTGGAGATGTGAGTCGTAAGAGGAAGTTGTTGGACAAACAAAAAGCTGGCAAGAAACGTATGAAGCAGGTCGGGCGGGTAGAAATACCCCAGTCTGCATTTTTGGCTGTATTAAAAGTGGATGGTTAGACAGTGAATGAATTTACCGTAGACTTCCCCCTAATTTTGGTATGCCTTGTATTTGGTAGCGGGCTCCTTTGGCTTTTAGATAGCCTTTTTTTAGCCTCAGGTAGAAAACGGACAGCCAACGCGTTACAGGCTCAGTACCCGCACTGGAATCTAGAAGGAAGTCCGGATGCCGATAATTATCAGTCGCGGGTGGCAGAAACCGCTAGTGAGCCTATGCTGGTTGAGTATGCTAGATCATTTTTTCCGGTGCTGCTGGTTGTATTCGTGTTGCGCTCCTTTCTCGTCGAGCCTTTTCAGATACCGTCTTCTTCGATGGTACCCACATTGGAAGTAGGGGACTATATTCTGGTGAACAAGTATACCTACGGTATTCGCCTCCCAGTGATTCGAACCAAAGTGTTGGCACTCAATAATCCGCAGCGCGGTGATGTTGTGGTGTTTTTTCCGCCACACATGAACGAGACCTATTTCATTAAACGTGTCGTCGGCCTGCCAGGTGACACGGTTGCATACCGCAATAAGCAGCTTTTTGTAAATGGAGACTGGGTGGAACGGGAGCCGGCTACAGAGCAGCTTGCGCAAGACTCGCGTAACGTAATCGGACTTGAGGCACTGGGAGATTCAGAGCATCTGATGCAGATTGACACTCGGCGTTCCTCAAATGATTTTTCGGTTGTGGTAAGGCCGGGGCATTACTTTATGATGGGTGACAATCGCGATAATAGTAGTGACAGCCGGGTGTGGGGTCAGGTGCCTGAAAAGGATATAGTAGGTAAAGCCTTCGCCATTTGGATGCACTGGGATACCCTGCTCAGCATTCCCAGTTTTTCCCGCGTTGGCGCCATAGAATAATGGGTAAAAGGTGCGTGAGGGAAATCATGTGATGATTCGCAAAGGTGAATCCGGTATGTCGCTCTTGAGCATAATATGCATACTGTTTATATTGGGTTTCTTTGCCATCTGTCTCATTCGTATGGTCCCTCCCTATGTTGAGTATCTGACGGTAAAGAGCATTATCTCCAAGATTGCAATGGAGCCTGACTCTACTATGGAAACCAGCGCAACAATCAGACGTAAAATAGCCAATACTTTTAATTCCAATCAGATATACGAGCTGGCTCCTGAGGACGTAGAGGTCTATCGATCGAAGGGGAAGATCTACATTGATGGAGATTATGAGGTTCGGATGCCCATTGTGTGGCGCATAGACGCGATCCTGAAATTCGATGATTTACTGTATCAGGTCGGCGACCCCGAGCCATTGTCTAAACCGCTCGCAGTTGCCAAGTAGCGCGTGGAAGATACTGCGAGGCTGCAACGAGTACTAGGTTATCAGTTTGATGACCTAGACTTACTGAATTTGGCTCTCACTCACTGCAGCGTCGGCGGCCAGAATAATGAGCGTCTTGAATTTTTGGGTGACTCCATCGTAAATCATATTATCGCTGAGGCACTCTTTCAACGCTTTCCCGCTTCTAGGGAGGGTGAGATGAGTAGAATGCGGGCTTCTTTGGTTAAAGGCGATACGCTCGCTCAAGTCGCATTCGAGCTAGAGCTCGGTGATCATTTGCGACTGGGTAGCGGAGAGCGCAAGAGTGGAGGGCACCGCCGCGCGTCTATTCTGGCAGATGCTTTTGAGGCTGTGGTGGGTGCTATTTTGTTGGATAGTGACGTAGAACAGTGTCGCCAATGTGTGCTCGGTTGGTTTGATGCACGCCTACAGGCGCTCTCTACTGGCACGGTAGACAAGGACGCAAAAACTGAATTACAGGAGTACCTGCAGGGACGCAGTAACCCCTTGCCGATTTACGATTTGCTCAGCGTTCAGGGGGAAGATCACTCACAAGAGTTCAAGGTGGCGTGTCGTTTACGCAACCCTAAATTAGTGGTGGAAGGGCGTGGCTCTAGTCGGCGTAAGGCCGAGCAAGATGCAGCCACAGTCGCGCTGAAAAGATTGTTTAATCATGACCTCTGAAAAGCGATCTCGCTGCGGCTATGTCGCTATTGTCGGACGGCCTAATGTTGGAAAGTCGACCCTGCTAAACCATATATTAGGACAAAAAATCAGCATAACGTCTCGTAAGCCACAGACGACACGGCATCAGGTGTTAGGAATCAAAACCGAGGATAATCATCAGATAATATTCGTCGATACACCGGGTTTGCATAAGGACGCCGGTAAAGCCATTAACCGCTATATGAACCGAGCGGCCAGTGCTGCTATTCGGGATGTCGATCTGGTGGTTTTCGTCGTAGATCGCACCGCATGGACGGAGGAAGACAGCATCGTGCTTGAGCAAATAGAGCAATCAGGGCTTCCGACTATGCTGGTAGTGAATAAAATCGATCTGCTCGCTGAGAAGGCGGAGCTCCTTCCCCATTTGCAGATTTTGGCGACCAAAGCCGAATTTGCTGCCATCCTGCCGGTGTCCGCGTTGCGGCAGCACAATGTTGACGCGCTGGAAGAGCAAATCCTCAAGCTATTACCCGAGTCTGTTCACTTTTTCCCTGAGGACCAGATCACTGATCGCAGTCAACGTTTCCTCGCTGCGGAAATTGTACGAGAAAAAATCATGCGACAACTGGGTGACGAATTGCCTTACTCCATCGCCGTGGAAATAGAGGAGTTTGCTCAAGAGGGTGATGTATTGCACATTTCTGCAGTGATTTTCGTTGAGCGTACCGGCCAGAAAAAGATACTTATCGGGGATAAGGGCTCTCGACTGCGTTCGATCGGGTCGGACGCGCGGCGTGATATGGAGGGGCTTTTTGACAGCAAGGTAATGCTACGGCTTTGGGTGAAGGTTAAATCTGGTTGGTCTGACGATGAGCGAGCCCTGCGCAGTCTGGGATATGACGACCGTTAGGTCTTCCTATAGAGATGCGCGTTAATCTACAGCCTTCCTATGTGATACACAGTCGTCCTTACCGCGACACGAGTTCGCTTTTAGAAGTCTTTACCGCTGAGTACGGTCGCATTAGTCTGGTTGCCCGTGGCACGCGGCGGCAGACACGAAGGGGAAGTAAAGCGGCCTTGCTGCAACCGTTTAGTCCTCTTTTGTTGTCGTTTTCCGGTCGCATGGAATTGAAGACGCTTACTGCTATTGAGCCTGTCAAAGGGATGTCAATTCTACGCGGCGAGCGATTGTTTAGCGGACTCTATATGAATGAGTTACTGGTGCGGCTGCTACATCGCAACGATGCGCATCCGGAATTATTTGCGGCCTATGACTGGGCATTAAAGACGCTTGCAGACGATGCTGTTGTGGACGCAGTGTTGCGAGGATTTGAAATAACCCTGCTTGATGAGTTAGGTTATGGTCTGAACTTGAGTGTTGATGGTGCAAGTGGAGAGTCAGTTCATGACACACTGCGCTATCGCTATGATCCTGAACTCGGTCTGGTCGCCAGTGATGACGCCACTGCTCATTCTGCAGCAACTTATTTAGGGTCTGACTTGTTAGCGATGGGCTGCGGTGAGTTTGAGGGGCCTGTGCGGCTGACGGCCAAGCTGCTGTTAAGAGAAGTGCTGGCGGTGCATCTAGGGGATATGCCATTGCACAGTCGTGAGTTGTTTCGAGTCAAAACGAAGTTGGTTTCGAAACACGATGGGGTCGCCCGCAACCCCTGCGCGAGTGGAGATCCATCATGATTTCAATGCCGATAAGGCAGACGCGGTGCTGATGCTTCTGGCGAATTCGATATGGCGTCATAAGGTCAAAGTTCTATATAATCAAAAGCCTAATCCGACGCTGTATATCTATGCCTGATTATCCCACTATTGAATCATGTATTGGCAACACACCGTTGGTGCGCCTTCAGCGCCTGCCAGGGGTCACCAACAATACTCTTCTCGCCAAGCTGGAAGGCAACAATCCAGCTGGGTCAGTGAAGGACCGCCCAGCGCTCAGTATGATTGCCGAGGCCGAAGCGCGTGGAGATATAAAATCAGGTGACACGCTAATAGAGGCGACCAGTGGAAATACCGGCATAGCTCTGGCAATGGCGGCGGCCATACGGGGTTATCGGCTTATTTTGATTATGCCTTCGCATATGAGTCTGGAGCGTAAACAGGCAATGTCAGCTTACGGAGCACAGCTCCTGGAAGTGTCGAAGGATGAGGGTATGGAGGGTGCTCGTGATCTGGCGATGAAAATGCAGGCTGACGGGCAGGGCACCGTCCTGGATCAGTTTGGTAATCCAGATAATCCACGCGCGCATTATTATGGTACCGGTCCGGAGATCTGGCAGCAAACTGACGGCACTGTTACTCATCTGGTGAGCTCTATGGGTACGACTGGTACTATCATGGGCTGTTCTGCTTATCTTAAGACACAAAATCCTAATGTACAGATTGTGGGCTTACAGCCGCTGGAGGGTTCGAGTATTCCTGGAATTCGTCGCTGGCCCAAGGCCTATCTGCCGAAGATATTTGAGGCGTCTAGGGTCGATCGGGTAATGGATATTTCCCAAGAAGAATCAGAGCTGACTATGCGTAGACTCGCTTCTCAGGAAGGAATTTTTTGCGGCGTTTCTGCAGGAGGTGGTGTCGCTGCGGCGCTGCGACTATCCCTTGAGGTGGAAAATGCGGTAATTGTTTCAATTATTTGCGACCGGGGGGATCGCTATCTTTCCACCGGAGTCTTCGGCAGCGATTAAGCGGCTGCTTGTCGCCTAGCGCATCGGACGCAATAGGTTTGGTTGGTAGACGCTGCCGACTGGGTAAGGAGGTCTAACGGTTCTGTTGCAGGTCTGAATATTGCGCCTACTATTTAAGCCTTCTAGGCTGACCGGCAGCGTCACTCTGTCGCTGCATATAGACGTTCCTGATCTTGGGTCATTGTCCGGATTATAGGAGCTCATTCACCGTCTTAAAGATGTATCGCTCCCATGCCTGCGATAAAATAAGGAGTAAAATGGATAATTTACACTACTCGCTTTCGGACCTACTGCGAGTGATGCAGCGGTTGAGAGACCCGGAGACGGGTTGCCCCTGGGATATTCGCCAGGATTTTCATAGTATCGTATCTTCTACACTGGAGGAGTGCTATGAATTGGCGCAGGCGATAGCGGATCAGGATTTTGATCATATTGCTGAAGAGCTGGGCGATGTGTTGTTTCAGATAGTATTTTATGCAGAGCTGGCAAGAGAGAAAAATCTATTTTCGTTTGACGACATCGTTCAAACGCTGGTGCAGAAACTGATTCGACGGCACCCGCATGTGTTTGCGCAGGGAGAAATCGAGGGAATTGTATGCAGTCGTAGTTCAGTAGAAGAGGTCAAAAGCAACTGGGAGCGTATCAAGCAGCTTGAGCGGGAGAGGAAGAATCAGCCGGGTATTTTGGCAGATGTGCCACGGGCATTGCCAGCACTGCCCCGTGCGCAAAAGATACAAAAAAGGGCTGCGCAGGTCAATTTTGATTGGGTTGATACACATGCTGTATTAGACAAAGTGCAGGAGGAGCTCAATGAGCTGCGCGAAGCGATAAGCAGTGAGAACACAGAAGCAATAAATGATGAAATGGGCGATGTTTTTTTTAGCTGTGTGAACCTTGCTCGACATCTTGGTTTGGATGCGGAAGAGACCCTGCGCCATTCCACCGGAAAATTTGAGCGACGGTTTCAAAATATGGAGAGACGGGCCGGAGGCGAGGGCTCTGCTTTTTCATCACTGACGGACAAACAATTCGATCGACTGTGGCGCCTAGCGAAAGATGATTTGGGCGACTAGACGTGCTGCTTGTAACCTTTTCCTCTGCTGTGTATGGTTATTGCCTTTTCGTGATCTGTTTTGTACGAAAGCGATAGATATCTACTGCAGCGATACTTAGGCGAGGAAGTTTTCAAATGCGATTGATCTTATTGGGTGCGCCAGGTGCGGGAAAAGGTACGCAAGCGCTGTTCATATGCGAAAGATTCGGTATCCCTCAAATCTCTACCGGAGATATGTTGCGTGCGGCTGTAAAAGCGAAAACCGAGTTAGGACTGCGAGCTAAGACAGTGATGGACTCAGGTGGACTGATTTCAGATGAAGTTATTATCGGGCTGGTCAAGGACCGAATTGCCGAGCCGGACTGCGCCAACGGCTTTTTGTTTGATGGCTTCCCTCGCACAATCCCCCAGGCGCAAGCTATGGTCAATGCCGGAGTTACTATTGACCACGTAGTGGAGATTGCCGTAGAAGATGCGGAGATTGTGGCGCGCTTGAGTGGTCGACGAGTGCACCCCGGTTCGGGTCGCGTTTATCATGTCATATACAACCCACCGCAGACTGAATTGCTGGACGATGATACGGGTGAGCCTCTGGTTCAGCGGGACGATGATAGCGAAGAGACTGTGCGCAAACGATTGGAAATCTATCATGAGCAAACAAGTCCGCTGATCGCTTTCTATCAAAATATGAAAGGCGAGCTCGCTCCTAGATATCACAAAATAGAAGGCCAAGGCACTGTCGAAAAAATTCGGCAGACACTGTCTGCATCACTAAATTCTTAGTTACAAATACGTCGCAAAATATAATAAAGAAAAAGTCGGCGCGGTTAATGTTTCTTTCTGAAAAAAATTAGTAGAATTTTGTGTTTCATAGATGCGAATTTTCTACAGTTTTGACTGTTGTATCTCTATTGCATTGTTGTTACTTTTAACAACGCGGTACCCTCATCAACACTCTGGAGAGATGCGTAATGGCAACTGCTAAGAAAAAAGCAACAAAGGTGAAAGTTAAACCTAAAGCAAAAGCTAAGCCAAAAGCAAAAGCTAAGCCAAAAGCAAAAGCTAAGCCCAAAGCAAAAGCTAAGCCCAAAGCAAAAGCTAAGCCCAAAGCGAAAGCTAAGCCTAAAGCGAAAGCTAAGCCCAAAGCGAAAGCTAAGCCCAAAGCGAAAGCTAAGCCCAAAGCAAAAGCTAAGCCCAAAGCGAAAGCTAAGCCCAAAGCAAAAGCTAAGCCCAAAGCAAAAGCTAAGCCCAAAGCAAAAGCTAAGCCCAAAGCAAAAGCCAAGCCCAAAGCAAAAGCCAAGCCCAAAGCAAAAGCCAAGCCCAAAGCAAAAGCCAAGAAGAAGTAGAGCTCAAGAGCTTATCAATAACCCGCTGAGAATGATCTCCGCGGGTTTTTTCGTTAGAGTCTATAAAGAGTAGGCGTGTGCTTCCATAGTCAGGTTAACGTATCCCACTATGCTAGGCGATTATAGTTCCTAAAGCTTGATTCGCAGTCTGCAAAATCTACTGTCACGGTATGCCGAGTTTTGTACCAATCTCGCACAGCACGATGACCTTCATTCAGGTACTGGGTAAGGAATGTGAGGCAGTCACGCCGCATTGCAGCACAGAGATATTGTGCCCGCACTCCATCATGTGCATAGCTGATTTCAGGACAGTCATTAGCTTCCTCTGAGAGTGGAGCGATGAGACGGTTTACGAGATCTTTCGGCAGATGTGGCATGTCACAGCTAACCACCACGAGAAAATCTGTAAGGATGAAGGGCAATGCGGCTTCTACGCCGGCGAGTGGACCTTGAAAATCTTGGCGGTCGTCGGCGAGGATTTGTGTAGAATACTCTCTGTAGCGGGAGAAGTTGCGATTGCAGCTAATCAGCAGGTCTGATACTTGAGGCTTCAGACAGTTGCTGACGTGAGCAACTAGTGGTTTTCCGTGCCAAGAAATCAGACCTTTGTCCCGTTCACCGACGCGACGCCCGGCACCTCCGGCGAGAATTAGCCCTGTGATATTGCGTTTTTGCGTCATAGGATAGGGTTGGTTACAGTCTTTTGGCCTAAGGGGAGTTCTTACCCACATATGAGTGTGTGATAATCACGTCATGACACCGTAACAGCTTGGCTTTGTAATGAGTATAGGCCAGCACATTTGTATAGGGACGAGTATGACGGGGATTTTGGCTATTGAAACCGCGACTGACACTTGCTCCGTCGCCGTTTCAATTGATGGGCAGATCAGGGAGCGCTATGAAGTTGCGCCACGGCAACACAATCAGTTGATTTTTTCGATGCTGGAAGAACTGTTGCCAGGTGGCACTCTGAAGGAGCAGGGCATAGAGCTTATTGCATATGGATGTGGCCCCGGATCCTTTACTGGTTTGCGTATAGCTGCGAGTGCGGTTCAGGGTCTGGCATACAGCTGTGGTTTGCCGGCTGTCGCCGTTCCCACGTTAGCGATTTTGGCGCAAAATGCGTTGAGAAAGGGTGAAGTGAATGCTAATCAAAAGGTACTGAGTACTCTCGATGCTCGGATTAATGAGGTTTATAGCGCAGTTTACGAGTATGAGAATGACCTTGCTTCGCTGTGCGAAGGACCGTGGGCTTGTGCACCAAACGATCTCGCACTCGAGAAGTCCGGAGCGTTAACTCTGGTGGGTGACGGCGATCGTTTTTTAGAACATTTTCCAGAGGCACTGCGTGCCAAAATTGTTTCGACGCGTATCGATATCGTACCCCTGGCAAGAGACATGATTCCTCTTGCACTGGCCAAATTCCAAAATGGAGACATTCAGTCTGCAGAAGAAGTACAGCCGGTCTATGTGCGTGACGAAATTTCTTGGAAAAAACTAGCGCAGCAGGGTAAGCCAGGATGATCGATATATACCAAGCGTTATTCCTAGCGCTATTGCAGGGTGTAACCGAGTTTCTTCCGATTTCTAGCTCTGCCCATTTGGTGGTGCCTTCCTTGGTGTTGGGCTGGGCTGACCAAGGGCTGGCCTTTGACGTTGCAGTTCATGTGGGTACGCTTATGGCGGTGTTGTTTTATTATCGCGAAGATCTGCTGCGCATGGCCGATCGTTGGTCGCGTTCGCTTGCGGGTGCTCCCGCTTGCGACGATAGTCGCTTGGTGTGGTATTTGGGCCTGGCGACGGTTCCCGCGGGTTTGGTTGGGCTTCTTGCGGGTGACTTTATAGAATCAAACTTGCGGACGTTGCCCGTTATAGCGACGACCACGTTGTTTTTTGGTGTTTTACTGGGAGTCGCCGACCGTAGAGCCACGACAACCGTTTTTGCACGTACCCTCGGGTTGACTATGGCCATGCTTGTCGGCTGCGCGCAGGTGCTGGCCCTTGTGCCGGGTGTCTCCCGTTCGGGTATCACAATGACGGCTGCGTTATTGTTAGGAATGAATCGGCAAGCATCTGCCCGCTTTTCTTTCCTGCTATCAATACCGATTATTGCCAGTGCGGGCTTATTAAAGGTATGGGAGCTTGTTGGCAGTGCCGCTGCTGTCGACTGGGTGTCCCTTGGGTTGGGCGTGGTCGTTTCTGGGCTCGCCGCCTATTTTTGTATAGCAACTTTTTTGCGTTTACTGAATAAAGTAGGTTTTATGCCCTTTGTGTACTATAGGATAGTTTTGGCAGCAATATTGTATGCAGTTTGGCTGGTATAGATTTTTGCCGCCTTACACACTTATACCCACTAGCAAAAATAGGCATTGGCCATGAACCAGCATGAATTTAATCAGCAGCTATGTCATTTTTTGGCAGCGGCTACCACGCCATTTCACGCTGTGCTAGCAATGGCTCAGCGCCTAACCGCTGCCGGGTTTGTCCGGCTGACAGACGATGTCGAATGGGACGTCAGGGCTGGGGGCAAATATTTCCTGACGCGAAACGACAGCTCGATTGTGGCGTTTGTCTCAGGACAGGAGACTCTGTGCAATGCAGGCATGCGTATGGTCGGTGCTCATACGGATAGTCCTTGCCTTATGGTTAAACCGACGCCTGAGATTCACTCCCAGGGACTGTTCCAGCTTGGCGTACAGGTTTATGGCGGGGCGTTACTCAATCCATGGTTCGATCGCGATTTATCACTCGCTGGCAGAGTCAGCTTCCAATGTGAGGATGGCGAGCTGCGGGTTGCGCTCATCGATTTTCGCGACGCTATAGCGACGATTCCTAGTCTCGCCATTCATCTTGATCGAGGGGCCAATCAGAAGCGGGAAGTGAATTCGCAGACGGCTATAGTGCCTATCATGTCTCGTTTGAGTGAGGGCGAAGTGCTGGACTTTCGAGCGCTCCTTCAAGCACGGTTGGTATTAGAGCACCCTCAGTGGAAGGCGTGCCAAGTGTTGGACTATGAATTGTCATTTTACGATACTCAAGCTCCGGCGCTGATAGGCCTGCGGCAGGAGTTCATCGCTTCGGCGCGTCTGGATAATCTGCTGAGTTGCTTTGCTGGTTTGCAGGGCCTGCTTCAAAGTGACGGTGTGGCCAGCGCGCTACTCATCTGCAATGACCATGAGGAAGTCGGAAGCATTTCAGCATCGGGTGCAGGAGGGCCTTTGCTAACATCAGTGCTCAATCGCCTTGCAGGAAATGATGCAAACTACGCTGCTCTCGCCGAGCGGTCTATGATGATTTCGGTAGACAACGCTCATGCAATACATCCTAACTTTGCTGACCGTCATGATAAAAATCACGGGCCACTTTTAAATGGAGGACCGGTTATTAAGTTTAATGCTAGCCAGCGCTATGCCACCAACAGCGAAACGAGCGGGCTGTTTAGAATACTGGCATCGGCTGAAGGCGTGCCGGTGCAGTCTTTTGTTGTGCGGAATGACATGGCCTGTGGCAGTACCATTGGTCCAATTAGTGCGGGTGCCACGGGTATCCGTACGCTCGATGTAGGGGTGCCCACATTGGGAATGCACTCTATCCGTGAATTAGCCGGCTCAGAAGACGGGTGGAATCTCGGCCGTATTTTACGACGTTTCTATAGCCATGCAGGGCCTGTTTCTGCGATTTGAGCGCACGCAGTGAATATCTTAGTATTGTCGGCTTATGCGGCGCACAGTCATGTGCACTGGCAGAGAAGTTTGCAGGCAATGTTCACACATTGGCGCTGGCAGATACTCAGCCTTCCTCCAAGGCACTTTAGCTGGCGAGTGCGCGGCAATGCCTTATTCTGGTCGATTGCGGAACGGGATACGCTTGAGCAGCCTTATGACCTTGTGGTAGCCACATCAATGGTTGACTTGGCGACTTTACGGGGATTAGTCCCTGCGCTCACCCAGATCCCAACCATTGTGTACTTCCATGAAAATCAGTTTGAGTATCCTCAGGACCAACAAAGGCACAGCTTGCTAGACGCACAAATGACCAGTATTTATTCAGCGCTGGCAGCTGATCGCATTGTGTTTAACTCAGCGTATAACCGGGATTCGTTTCTTGCAGGCTGTGCTGCTCTTATGCGGAAGTTACCTGACAGAGTGCCGCCTGGCCTTGCGCTCACGCTTAAGGCACGAGCAACGGTACTCCCGGTGCCTTTCGATTCGCGCGGCGATGAACCAGTGGTGTCGCGGTGGCCAAATGCGTCGGAGCGGCTTATTGAGCCGCCCTTGCGTCTGCTGTGGGTTGGACGTTTTGAACATGATAAAGGAGGGGAAGGTCTACTGCGCATCTTGCGCCGATTGGAGAGTGAATCACTGGATTATGAGTTGGCGATGACGGGCCAGCAATTTCGGCAATCTCCTGAGGTATTTAGCCAAATAAAGTTATTATTTAGCCATCGTCTCGTGCAGTTTGGCTATATCGATTGCATTAGGGAGTATCGGGCAATACTGCAGGCTGCAGATGTGGTGCTGTCGACGGCCATTCATGAATTTCAGGGGTTGGCGGTAATGGAAGCGGTTGCGCATCAATGCCACCCCGTTGTGCCAGACCGCTTAGCGTATCCAGAGATTTATCCATCGCTGAATCGGTATGAATCCTGCGCAAATGATCCTGAACGAGAAGCTGATGCTGCCGTGACCCTGATACTGGAAATGGCGGCAAAGCTGCGTTTGCAGAGCGTGCAGTGCCCTGATATGTCTGCCTATGGATTGCGCCGAATGGCACCTAGATATGAACAGATTTTTCGCCAAGTCGCGGTCGTTCAGGATAGCCAATAGCGGTTAAAATCAGTATCATTCAACACGGTTTAGACGGTGTAAAAATGGATGGCCATGCAACGCGTACTGACAGGCATTACCACGACAGGCACGCCACATTTAGGCAACTACGTCGGAGCAATCCGCCCCGCGATCCGCGCGTCTCGTGATGAATTATCAGAATCATTTTTCTTCCTCGCTGATTATCACGCACTAATTAAGTGTCATGATCCCGCGTTGATTCGGCAATCCAGCAAGGAAATTGCGGCGACTTGGCTTGCCATGGGATTAGATACTGAAAAAGCGATATTCTACCGCCAGTCCGATATTCCTGAAATTAGTGAGCTCAACTGGATACTGTGCTGCAGTGCTGCCAAAGGACTGATGAATCGTGCACATGCCTATAAAGCAGCTGTTCACACGAATGAAGAGGCCGGCGAAGATGCGGACTTTGCGGTTACCATGGGCTTGTTTGGTTATCCTGTCTTGATGGCAGCAGACATTCTAATGTTCAGCGCCGAGAGAATTCCGGTGGGACGAGATCAGATTCAGCACGTTGAAATGGCGCGAGATATCGCCCAGCGATTCAATCATAACTTTACCGAAGTATTCAGTCTGCCAGAGGCAGTGGTCGGTGATGATGATGCTGTTTTGCAGGGGATTGACGGGCGTAAGATGAGTAAGACGTATAACAATACTATTCCTCTATTTTTAGCTGAGAAGCCGTTGCGTAAAGCGATCAATAAAATTAGAACCAATCTTCTGGAGCCTGGCTCTCCCAAAGATCCTGATGACTCTACAGTGTTTCAGCTTTGGGCAGCGTTCGCATCTGCGGAGGAGACCGCAAGAATGCGAAATGAGTTTCAGGCTGGCATTGCTTGGGGTGAGGCCAAGAAGCAGTTATTTGAACTCATCGACAGTGAAGTAGCCGACGCCAGAGACCAGTATTGGCGACTTATGGCTGACCCTGGGTACATAGAGTCTGTTTTGCTGCAGGGCGCGGAGCGTGCGAGGGAGCACAGTGGAAGAATGATCGCTAAGGTGCGCGAGGCCGTCGGCATTGGGGCGATCCGCTAGCTTCGAGTTGACCGTCACGCGTTTATCTTTCGACCGATAGAAAATCGTCTAGTTATCACCTTTGTTTCTATTCAGACATGCCCGGAGGCCTTCTTTTTTGTGGGCTAATATGCCATCGTAACCTAGCACCGATGCGCGGTTAAGGCATGACTAAGGAGAAGTCTTGTTTCCGACCCTGCACCTTTAAGTGTTGGGTCTGTTTTTTCGTATCGCCTTAGCCGGGATTTTATAATAAAATAGAGCCACATCACAGGAGGCGTGTAAGCGATGAG
This sequence comes from uncultured Haliea sp., assembly GCA_913062625.1. Classification (GTDB taxonomy): domain Bacteria; phylum Pseudomonadota; class Gammaproteobacteria; order Pseudomonadales; family Halieaceae; genus Marimicrobium. Next base: position 41,157 of record CAJXWP010000009.1, read on the forward strand.
TCGCCCGATCCGAGATCATGAAATTCTGTCGTCGGTATTTGCCAAGATGGACGCGGTCGCTATGGCCACGGCTGCAGGGGCGCTTTGCTCGCTGCTGATTTTCTTGGCAACGGCCGTTTTGTTAATTCAGGCTGCCCCGGAAAATTATCCTGTAGGCCAGCATTTGACCGACCTGTCTGATTATCTTCCCGGTTATAGCGTTAGCTGGGTCGGTGCTCTCATTGGCGCATTTTATGGCTTTCTGGCGGGTGCAATACTGGGTTTCTTTGCCGCAGTGTATTGGAACTTGACGCATTATTTTGCTCTTGGTGTGATGTTAATTAGCTCCGCGCAGCTGGCCGATTAAGGCAGTAACTTAAGTAGGGGAACACCAAAATATGGATGCGAGGAATCATGATGACGACAGGGTAAACCTCAAGTTACTGAAAGCGGCCATTAAATTTAATGCTCGTATACTCGGACTCACCGCGGGAACCTTGGCGGCGGTGGTCATGTATATTGCGACACAAGCCTCCGTAGTAAAGTGGGGTGATGACTCCGGCGGGTACTTGGGGTTACTCGCGATTTTCTTTCCCGGCTATTCTGTCTCCACTACTGGAGCGTGGATTGGTGCATTCTGGGCTTTTATCTATTTCAGCACAGGTAGTTGGTTGAGTTACAGAGTCTATGGGAAAGTATTAGGTACACGGATATCCGCTGCATTGCTGACTCCGGTTTCGATCGAAAACCCTATCCTCAAACCCTCTACGCTGCGTCTTCACGGCGTTAGCTTAGGGGTCGCTATAGGTTCTATCGCCGCTTTAAGTCTGTTTTCTTCGACAGCTTGGCTGGTGGTGCGAGGCACGGCAGACGAAAGTGTTCACGCAGCACTTTTCTCAAATTATATACCAGGCTATAGCGTCAGTATCATGGGTGGGTTGTGGGGCGCAATTGAATTATTTGGCCTCGTTTTTTTGTCATGCTTGTTGCTTTCTGCGATATACAACAGGTTAGTTGAAATTCGGCATAATACGCCTTAATGGCACCATAAATATGAATACAAATGAACACGTTGTTATCCTCGGTGCCGGCCCAGCAGGGCTTGCTACAGGGCATGAATTGAGCGTCAGTGGTGTCAAAGTGTCGTTGTTAGATCGCAATGACTTTGTTGGAGGACTGTGTAATACAAACGAGTATAAGGGCTACAAGTTCGATCTCGGAGGTCATCGTTGGTTTAGCAAGAACGAGGATTTGAATAATTGGTTTCGGAGGTTGATGGGTGATGAGGTAGTCTGGGTGCAGCGTATTAGCCGTATATACTACGATGGCGGTTATTATTTATATCCTATTAGCATTCTCAACGTTATTAAGAATGCGGGTATTCCCACGATCATACATGCAGGTATTACCTATCTGTGGTCGGCATTGCAGTATTCTATTTTCGATAAGTCGATCAACAATATGAAAGACGCCTACGTGGCTCAGTTTGGCGGAAAATTGTACGACATGTTCTTTCGCCGCTATAGTGAGAAAGTGTGGGGGCTCCCCTGTGAGAAGTTGTCCTCAGACTGGGTGTCTCAGCGCAGCGCCGGTTTGTCGATCTGGACCGTCATTCAGGAAGCCCTACTGGGGACTAAGTCGGATAATGAAAGCCTGATTGAGGAATTCATGTACCCGCGCGATGGGTACGTCCGTATCCCTCAGAGAATGGCGGAAGATATTGTCGCCAAGACGGGTCCTGATTCTGTGTTGCTTGAGTCAACAATCACTAAAATAAAATACATTGGCCCTAATGATTTTGAGGTAGTGTACCGCAAGCTTGACGGTGATGAGTATTCAATAAAGGCTACCACTGTCGTTTCAACCATCCCTTTAGGTTTACTGCCACGGATTATGGAGCCGGCGTGTGATCAAAAAGTGATTGATGCCTGTAAAGGACTGAGTTTCCGAGCATTGATTACGGTTAACCTTATCCTCAGTAAGGAAAGAGTGTCTATCGATACTTGGCTCTATGTTCAGGACGAAGACATTCTTTTTGGGCGTCTGCATGAGCCCAAGAACTGGAGTCCTGCGATGATTCCTGATCAATCGACGACGTCGCTAGTATTAGAGTGTTTCTGTACTAAAGATGACCATATCTGGAATATGACCGATGAAGCGGTAGGACAGCGGTGTATTGAGGATCTGGAGAAAAAGCTTAAATTTATTAAGAGCTCAGAAGTGATCGACTTTTCCTGTGTTCGGACGCTACAAGCCTATCCCGTCTATGACCTTGAATATGCGGATAAAATCGGTCTGATTAATGATTTCCTCGCACAATTTGAAGGTTTGCACGTGGTTGGGAGAGGGGGAACGCATCGCTACAATAACGCTGATCATTCCATTGAGATGGGGTTATTGTTGGCGCGAAAAATTCTTGGTTACGATGTTGATCATATGGATGTCAATACTGAGCCCGAGTACCAAGAGATTAAGCGTTCAGACGATTCCAGGCGTGATTTTTATAAGTTAGAGGAAGAGGAAGCGAGTGGCCAATAATGGGTTGCCTTATCTGCGATTAGTAGCTCCTTCTGATATCAATACAATAAGGGTGTGACGAGTGAATATCGGCATTGACGCAACCTGCTGGTGGAACAATCGCGGGTTTGGCCGCTTCACTCGGGGAATCCTAGTTGCATTATTTGAAATAGATTCTGAGCATCAATTTTTTCTCATAGCTGATCAGCCACTTGCTGAGCTGACACGGTTTGAGAACGTCACTGTTATACAGGCCCGTTCATCACTGCCGACAACGCAAGCCGCGGTAGCCGATGGCAGTAGGTCACTCTTGGACATGTATAGATTGGGTAAAGCCGTTGCGGGCTGTCCAATTGATGTGATGTTTTTCCCTGCGGTGTATTCCTGGTTCCCCGTGCCGTTACGATTTCCAGCCATGGTCACTGTGCACGATGCCATTGCAGAACATTATCCAACGTTGATTTTTCCTAGCTGGAAGGGTCGATTGTTCTGGAAAATGAAGATGAAAAGCGCAATCTGGGCGAGCCTGCGCGTTTTGACCGTCTCCAATGCGGCTAAAGAAGAGATTGTGAAATATATTGGTGTTGATAGAGATGTCATCGATGTGACCAGTGAAGCGCCTGATCCGCAATTCCAACCAACACATGACGAGGCGCGTGAGCGCGCTGCGCGCCAGCGAGCTCAGATTCCTGCGCGTGCGTCTGTCATTCTCTTTGTTGGCGGACTGGCGCCGCACAAGAATCTGAGCGGATTTCTGGACGGGTTCGAAAAATCACTGAATAACGACTGTATGCGGCATGTTCATGTAGCCCTGATCGGTGATTTAAAGGGCGCTGGATTCTTTTCAAATTACAATAGCCTGTATACTAAGGTAAAGACTAATCCGCTGCTTGCCGAAAGGGTACATTTTAGCGGGTATGTGCCAGACGAGGATCTGGTGGCGTTGTATAGCTCTGCTTTTGCAGTGACGATGCCGTCGTATTCTGAGGGCTTTGGCCTGCCGGCTATTGAGGCTATGGCCTGTGGTGCTCCGGTGCTGGCAAGTGATAGGGGATCGCTGCCGGAAGTTATCGGCGATGCTGGGCTATATTTTGATCCTTTTGATGTTGAATCTATTTCGAAGGCTATTATAGAAATGGCGGACAACGACATTTTGAGACGCCAACTGTCGTGCAACGCACTGGCAAGGGCGAAGACTTTTACGTGGCAGCATGCGGCCCAAGTAACGCTCACTTATCTTGAAGCTATGGCTAAGAAATGAAGCGCGCACGGGTACCGACTAGCGTTAATCAAGCAAAAGCTTATCGGCGTATCACGCATTGAACAGCGACGAGATAACCGATTCTTCGGAGGCGAAAGTCAAGGACAGGAATCAGCACATAAGCGTGATTATGCCGGTCTATAACGGCGCTGAGTTTATACCTCAGAGCTTGCCCCCGCTCATTGAGATGATGCATCGAGGAGAAATCCTTGAAGTTATTGTGGTTGATGACGGTTCAACAGACGGTAGTAAGCAGATAGCGCAGACGATAGGGGCTAGGGTGTTGTCCTCGGGTGGCCGCCTGGGTCCGGGAGGGGCTAGAAATCACGCTGCCAATACTGCGATGGGCGATATACTCTGGTTTGTTGATGCGGACGTGGTGGTGCACGCAGACGCCTCGAGACGCCTGGCTATCGGGTTTGACGCAGAACAAGTGGTTGCGGTATTTGGGTCTTACGACAGCAATCCGCCTGCTAGAAACTTCTTTTCCCGCTACAAAAATCTTGTACATCACTATTATCACAACCGGGCGAAGGATGAAGCACACACTTTTTGGTCGGGGTGTGGTGCCGTTAAGCGCGCCGATTTTCTCAGTTGCGGGGGTTTCGATGTCGAGCGCTATCAATATCCATCCATTGAGGATATTGAGCTTGGACACCGCATGATAAAAGCGGGCGGTCGGATACGCTTGTTGCGAGACGTGCAGTGTACGCACCTGAAAGTGTGGCGATTTTGGAATCTCATTCACACGGAGATATTTAGACGCGCAATACCCTGGTCACGCTTGATTGTTGCTTCCTCAGAGGGCATACCTAACGACCTTAATGTCGGTGCCGCGGAGCAGGCGCGAGCAGGCTTAGCAGGCATATTGCTGCTCGCGATTCTGGCTTTTCTTATGGGTTACAGTAGTGGCGCTTTGGTGTTGGTCGTGGGGCTACTAGTGCTTATGGCCAATCGCGATATCGCTATTTTTTTTTATAGAAACGGAGGCTTTCTATTTGCTTTTTGCGCAGTCTTTTTTCACCAGATATACTACTTATATAGTGCGTCTGCGTTCGTCTGGGTTTTTTTCGAACACAACATTATACGTTTAAAGTCTTCATGAGGTGTGGACCTTATCGGCAGGTTGCGCTGTTCTGAGAAGCGGCTTTAGTCCCTAGTAATCTAGCTCCATTCCTGCAGATTATACAGGTGGTTTTTACGATACACGCCGGTGCTGACAAACAGCCCGGAAAAACAGGCTTTCCCTCTCCATTGAAAATACTCTCCTTAACTGCCCTGCGAGAACTGCTTAAATTATCCCTGCCGATGATGGTGTCGCAGGGTGCGTTCGCGGTTATGGTCTTCACTGATCGTCTGTTTATGTCCTATATTGACGCTACACATATTGCCGCGTCATTGGGGGGCGGTGTGGCAGCGTTCTTTTGCTTTTCGCTGTTTATGGGGCTGATAACCTATGGTAACGCCCTAGTCGCACAGTACTTTGGCGCAGGACAATTGGCCAAGTGCTCGCTAGTAACGACTCAGGGTGTTTTGATCGTGTTGGGCAGTGTGCCCTTTTTAGTGGTAATGACCTATTTCGGTGGCCAAGCATTTGGCATGCTTGGACATGCGCCCGCTCAAGTGCCACTGGAACAGACGTATTTTTATATTCTGATGGGCGGCAGTGTTTTCACGCTACTCAAAGCCTGCTTAGCATCCTATTTTGCTGGCATTGGGCGCACGCGCGTTGTCATGATCGCCGATCTGTCAGGCGCTGCTCTCAACGTCCCGCTCTCATGGGCACTTATATTTGGGCACTTTGGCATGCCCGCAATGGGGATCGCAGGAGCGGCCTTCGGTACTATCGCTGCGACTGTTTTCGCCATCGGCGTGTTCTTGTACTTCTATCTGTCAGCGCAACACCAGCGTCAGTTTTCGGTGGCGCAGTCCTGGCGCTTGGACCGAGGAATCATGCGTCGCTATCTGCGTCTGGGTATGCCTTCGGGGTTGGAGTCGTTTATGAACACCTCTAGTTTCAACTTGTTTTTACTGCTGTTCCAATCCTACGGTGTGGTGCAGGGTGCAGCGATGGCGATTGTGTTCAACTGGGACATGCTCTCGTTTATCCCGATGATAGGATTGAATATTGGGGTCATGAGCTTCATAGGTCGCTTAGTAGGTGGTGGCAATATGGCAAGAGCAAACCAGGTGATTTCTTCAGGTTTTATCGTTGGACTGGGTTACTCTGGCGTGTTGGCTGTTGTTTTCCTTGTGTTTCGTGAAAGTCTGATCGATGTGTTTGAGACATCGGGAGACAGTTTCGCTGCGATACGGGAGCTCGCTAGCGGCATGATGATCGGTTTAGTCACGTATATGCTTGCGGATGCTACGATTTTAGTCGCCGGTGGCGCGCTTCGAGGTGCAGGGGATACGCGTTGGATTATGGTGACGTCGATTTCTATGCATTGGTTGATGCTGGCGACTCAATATTGTGTGATTGTTGTCTATGGTTATGGTCCGCTGGTTTCCTGGTGGGTGTTCGTTGCGATGCTAATAATACTCGGATTGCTTTACCTTGGTCGGTTGCTTGGTGGGACATGGCGCCATCCAGAGCGGCTTGCTCGGGTGATGCGTGAATAGAGCGTTGATTTAAAGGGTGAGAAGACGTCGCAGAAAACTCTCTTTTCCTTTGTCTCGTTCCCGCTTGATCAGTAACTGTGTGAGTTGATTTTCTATTGCCTGTGCTGCCTGTGCGCGAACGGCTTGCACGGTCTTCTTCGACAGTGTTTTACCTTTGTGTCGTGATAGATTGATGGGTTTGCCAAAACCGAGATAGCACCGCTGAGGCTTAGGGAGTGCCGTCCCAAGCGAGCCAATCGGAATCGGTGGGATCATATCGGAACGAATGTTATTATTCAGGACGCCCAGATGCGTCAGTAGCTTTCCCAATGCGGTATCGGGCAGGTCCTGTCCTTCCATAAGATGCCCATAAAACTCATCCGGTCCTACCAGTCCAAATGGCATAATCGTGTAGCCGTGAGCAGCCGCTAGCTTCACAAACCCGTAGCGCTCCTTCCACTGTAATTCATACAGTTTAGACTTGGGCTTTACGGATTCGTAGGCACCGCCAGGAAAGAGTAATAGATCCTGTCGAGCATCCATTAAGGCACCGCATACGTCCGGGTGTCCCATAACAATGCCCTGTTTCACTAGAATGTTGGCGACACGTTCAATGCTGAATAGAAATTTGTCTCCCATGGCTCTTGGGAAGCGCTGCAGTTCTTTTAAAAATATGGGTCTTATGATGGCGCCGTCTAGGGCAAATAGAGAGTGATTTCCCACAAAAAGGCACGGCTCTTTCGGAATGTTTTGAGCGCCGGTTACCATGGGATTGAATATGCGCTTGACGATCTGGTACGCGATTTCGATATCCAGCCCATGCGGGATTCTTACGGCAAGAGCCTGTTTTATGTGCCGCTCAAGCGCCTGAGGGTCACTGAGCGGTGTGTTGTTTTTTGCAAACAGTGGCATGTTAACGGCGTTTTTCAAAGTGCAGCGATTATAGCGATGCAGGTTTGAATATCATAGTGTCAAGTGTTGGGTGAGCTTCCGATCAGGGGCATTTTCGGCTAAGGTGGGCGTTACTTATTTGTTGTGGACAGGAGGCGCTCATGCAAGGTAAACATATCGCTATAACCGGACCAACCGCCGGAATCGGACGTTCTGCCAGCTTGGAGTTTGCGAGACGGGGCGCCCAATTAACCTTGTTCTGCCGCAATCTTGAGAAAGCTGAAACGTTGCAGCGTGAGATTATTGCCCAAGGGGGCTTAGCGCCCGATATTATCTTGATGGACATGGCCGATCTAGGCAGTGTGAGACGTGCCGGGGAGGCATTACTGGCGCGAGCAGAAACGTTGGACGTACTGCTCAATAACGCCGGCGTTGTTAATACAACTCGCAAGGAGACTGTAGACGGCTATGAAGAGACGCTGGCGGTGAATCACTTTGCCCCTTTCCTCCTCACGGGCCTGCTGTTGCCACTGCTGCTCAAAACGCCGAAAGCTCGCATTGTCAATGTGTCTTCCCATGCTCACACTTTTGTAAAAAGCATGGGCTATGAGGACATGCAGGCCACTGAAAAATTTCGTGCCTTTCGTGAGTACGGGCGGTCTAAGCTCGCAAATATACTGTTTACCAAATATCTTGCTGAGCAGTTGAAAGGGCAGGGCGTAACAGTAAATTGCCTGCACCCTGGTGCTGTGGCAACGTCGCTGGGGACCCAAAATGGTGGATTTGTTAGTCGTAATTTACCGCGATTATTAAAGCCTTTTTTTCGCAGTCCGGATCAAGGAGCGCAGACTTCGATTTATTTGTGCTGCAGTGATGAGGTTGCAGACGTCAGCGGCGAATATTTTGTTAATTGTAAGCGTAAAAGGCCAAAGCCGTGGGCCCAAAATACGGTTGAGGCTGATCGGTTGTGGGCTTATACCGAGCGCTGTTTAGATTTCGAGTACCCTTTTGCAAAGCTCGGCTAATTTCCGATAGCACCACTGGTTAGTCGTCAATGGAGGATCAGTGACCTGTGCAAGACCCCATGGCTAAAGAAAGCACGCGCTAGGCGCCTCAGTGCAATTTTATGCGCAGCGGAGAGTGGAGGGTAGAATGAGTAAATCCCCTTGCCCCTGTCGGGTCATGGTATGCCATAGCCTGCTGGGCGCAGCTCCGTTAAGATTAGCGTATGTATTCTAACGAGATCAGCCAACTCCCTATCGTCGAGGTTCTTGAGCAGCTCAAACGTCGCTTGTGTGAGCGCAATGAGGTTGTGCTTCAAGCCCCGCCCGGTGCTGGCAAGACCACGATCGTGCCGTTGGAATTACTGGATCAGCCCTGGTTGCAGGGGCGCAAAATTCTAGTATTGGAGCCACGTCGCATGGCGGCAAGGGCTGCTGCTTCACGCATGGCGCAATTACTGGGAGATGCGGTGGGCCAGACCGTGGGATACCGTATTAGACTGGACACGTGCGTTAGCGCCAATACTCGAATTGAAGTGATTACCGAGGGTATTCTTACGCAGCAGCTTCAGCGTGATCCAGGGCTGGAAAACGTCGGGCTAGTTATATTCGATGAGTTTCATGAGCGTAACCTTGATGCGGATCTGTGTCTGGCGCTTGCATTGTATGGCCGAGAAATATTTCGGGAGGGGCCCGCGTTAAAGCTACTCGTCATGTCTGCGACTCTCGCGGGCGAGGAAGTCTCGAAGCTGCTGGGTAACGCCCCAATAGTCACCTCCAATGGGCGTCAGTTTCCAGTTGAAACCCGCTACTGCGAAGCGCATCAATTACGTCATTCTATCGTTCAACCAGCAATCGATGTCGTACTGCGTGTTCTCAAGGAACAGGCGGGTAGTATTTTGGTTTTTCTCCCGGGTCAACGCGAGATCAGCAACGTGGCAAGGGGCCTAGCTGACGCTCTAGAGCATTTCGCAGAGCCAGTGCAGATATCCCCACTTTACGGTGGATTGTCGCTGGAGCGTCAACAGCAAGCACTGCTGCCAGCACCCGAAGGTAAACGTAAAATCGTGTTGTCCACAAACTTGGCTGAGACGAGTTTGACGATCGAAGGTGTCACGTTGGTAGTGGACTCAGGTCTTGTGCGTGAAGCTGCATTTGACCCTGCGTCGGGTATCACACGGCTTGGCACCAGGAGAATCTCTAGGGCCTCTGCAGAACAGCGCAGGGGCCGGGCTGGCCGTCAGGGCCCTGGGTACTGTTACCGACTGTGGAGTGAGCAGCAGCATGAGCGGTTGGTGGCCCATGGCTCGCCTGAAATACTGCAGGCAGACTTGGCCCCGATGGCGCTACAGTTGTTATCGTGGGGGGTAGACGATGGTAAAGCACTGCGTTGGCTTGATCCCCCGCCCGCCGCTCCTTTCGCTCAGGCCCTGTCGATTCTGGGACAGTGCGGCGCAACCGTCAGGAATCAATCGGGTGGTTCGCAGCTGACACCCCACGGTGTGCGTCTTGCACAAATGCCTATGCACCCGCGTCTGGCCCATATGTTATTAGTGGGCTGTGACATTCAGGCAAGAGAAACTGGATGTTTGTTGGCAGCAACACTCTCTGAGCGGAGTGCGTTTGGCGAAGAGGGTGTTGATATGGCAGCGGCAGTTGCGGTATTGATGGGAGAGCGTCGTTGTCCTGATACATTACAAGGCTGGTTCAAACGTGTATGGAAACAGGCACGTCGCTTCGCGAGCATGGCCACTGAAATACACAAGCCACGTGCGCACACACCTGAGGTCAGCCACAAAGACATTGTTAGCGTTTTGCTAGCGAGCGCTTATCCTGATCGTATAGCTCGGTTGCGCGCGGATGGTAAGGGCTATACCTATCAGCTGAGTAACGGACGCAGTGCCATGCTGCCTGAGAACGACAGTTTAGCAGGCACTGAATGGTTGGCGGTGGCGGAATTGGGTGGCAAGGTTGGAGAGCCCGTTGACCGTATTTATAGTGCAACTGAGCTTGATCCTCGCAACTTCGATGAAACACTGTTGGTGCTTGTTTCTGAACAAGAGCATGTCGAGTGGGATTATCGCAAAGAACGCTTTATGGCCGAGCGACGTGCGCATGTCGGCAGTATTTTGTTGTCATCAGAGGTCTTAGAGCAGGTGTCGGACGAGGCGCGCGCAGAAGCCTTGTTGGCTGTAGTGCGCAAAAAAGGCATCAATATTCTGTCCTTTGATAAAAAGGTGCAGCTGTGGCGTGCCAGGGTGATGCTGTTGCACAGAACAGCGGTTGAGGAGCAGACCAATCCTTGGCCTGATTTGTCAGATGACGCCTTATTAGACACATTGGAGTTTTGGCTATCGCCTTATTTAGGCACAGTGCGTCGTCTAGAGGACTTTCGGCGTCTCGATGTAAAAGACATGTTGCGCGGACTTTTGCCTTGGCCATTACCGCTGGAGTTGGAGCGCCTCGCGCCAGAGCGTTGGGCCGCGCCCTCAGGGTCCAGCGTAGAGATCGACTACGCGCAAACTCCACCGGTATTGTCAGTTAAGTTACAGGAAATGTTCGGTTGCGAGGACACGCCCACTGTCGCAGACGGATCCGTGGTCTTGCAGATACATCTGCTCTCTCCAGGGCAGCGGCCCTTGCAGATAACACAGGATCTCGCGGGGTTTTGGCGCACTAGCTATCATGAGGTGAAACGCGAGATGAAGGGTCGTTATCCCAAGCACCCCTGGCCGGACGATCCACTGGTGGCTGTGGCCACCCGCCATACTAAAAAGCGTATGGGTCCTAGTGGGTAAATAGGGCTTCAGTGGCTATGCGCTCTGCCCGCTCGAAACGAGCGACTAATGGCGCGCTAAAATGCTCTCTAAATCATTAGCCAGTGAGTTTCGAACGTCAGCTGGTATCTCAAAAGAGTCGACAGAATAAGCAGAATGATCGATGCCTGCGCGAATAGCGACACCACTGCGCACCGAAGAAATCATGGTGGGTGTCAGTTCAAAGCGGAGGAAGTGGACTGAGGACGTCTTAACCTCGTTGTCTCGTGACAAGTCTTCATCAGCGATTGCGTATATGCGTTCACACTCGTCTACCTGGAGCCATATTTTATGTTCAATGCCCATCATTTGGGCGAGTTGGCGCGCGCGCTCAGCGGGATCTTCATACTCGATCATGAACGTTGCCTTCCAGTTGTGTCCGTCTGGTATTAGAGGGCAATAGGCCTCTAACTCTTCGTTAATGCCTGCGGCCTCAAAGATTTTTTCAATTCGCAGCATTTCCTGAATTTGGTACCGAATGGTGAGTGCATCTTCAAAATATAACCTGACGTGCTCACCAAAAGCCAACTGCCGTTGTTTCTTGTGCGCCATCACTTGTGCACGGAATGTGGGGCGCAATTCGGCATACTCTTCTAGTGACCAGAGGTCGGCACGTGACAGGTTAGGCATAAATATCTCCTGAAGTTATAGGCCGTAGGCCATGCGCAAAAGCGTCATCGGATGTTCGGCCTTATCCACTTTTTCCGATAGGCTGGTGATGTGTGCGGCAGCCATTGGGCAGTCGCTCATAAAATGATCCGGATCTTGCTGATCCACTTTGCGTACAACCGGACGCGCGATTTTTACAGATTTATCGTGAGTTTCTTTTTTAACCGCATAGGTCCCGTCATGGCCCGAACATCGCTCCAATGCCGTCACCTTAGTTTCCTGCACTAAGTTCAGTACATCACGTGTTTTTAATCCAATGTTCTGCACGCGCTGGTGGCACGCGACCTGATAAGCGATGTCACCCAGTGCATTAGGAAATTCGATTTTGAGTGCGCCGCCTCGGTGCCGAAGCCACAGGTATTCAAAAGGGTCAAAAAAGGCAGCCTGTACTTTTTTCACGTCAGGATCATCGGGGTAGAGCAGTGGTAATTCCTGTTTATACATTAAAACGCAGGACGGAATCGGAGCCGTCAGGTCGTAGCCCTCGTCTGCCAGTTTAGCTAATATGGGAATATTGACTTCTTTTAGTGCGTTGACTGATTCTAGGTCACCCAATTCCAACTTTGGCATTCCGCAGCACTTTTCCTTCGGAACCAGATCAATGTGTATGCCATTGTGCTGGAAAACCTTGATGAAATCGCCACCGATATATGGACTGTTGTAGTTGCCGTAGCAACTGGCGTACAGGGCAAGTTTTCCTGTGGTTTTACCTATGGCCGCCGGGATAATGTCACGAATCAGCGGCTTAACTTGCTTGCGCAGTGTATTACTGTGGAACTTGGGTATGGGTGCCTCGTGGTGAATGCCTGCGGTGGACTCCAGTACCTTGCGAAATCCAGCATTGCTGTTGAGCGCGTTGACGGTTATGTCGACAAGAGGAATTGACGTCATAGCGAACACGGTGTCGGTGCTGGTGAGCACTCGGTCTCGAAGTTTTGCTCCTTCCTCTTTAAACTTGATGGCCTTTGCCCTCAGCATCAGGTGTGGAAAATCCACGTTCCAGTCGTGCGGAGGGACGTAGGGGCACTTGGTCATGTAGCACAGGTCACATAAATAGCATTGGTCGACCACCTTGCTGTAATCGGCTTTGTCGATGCCGTCAACTTCCAACGTAGGAGATTCGTCTACTAGGTCGAAGAGGGTGGGAAAGGAATCGCACAGGCTCACGCAGCGACGGCAACCGTGGCAAATGTCGTAGACGCGTTCGAGTTCGTTTTCTAGGCTTGTCTTGTCCCAATAATCTTCAGACTTCCAGTCAATGGGATGGCGGGTCGGTGCCTCGAGGTTACCTTCTCTCACTGTATAACGCCTCGGTCTATCGCAAGGTTTATCGGAGGGGCAGCGGGTTAGCCTGTTCGCTAACCCGCATAGGAAAGTGTCAGTCGTCCATGCTGTCCAGCGCTTTCTGGAAACGGTTCGCATGACTACGCTCAGCCTTGGCCAGCGTCTCCATCCAGTCCGAAATCTCGTCGAAGCCTTCGTCTCGAGCCGTTTTGGCCATGCCCGGGTACATATCTGTGTACTCGTGCGTTTCTCCGGCGATAGCAGCCTTCAAGTTGTCAGAAGTCGGACCGATCGGGAGCCCTGTCGCTGGATCTCCGGTTTCTTCCAGATATTCCAAGTGCCCATGGGCATGTCCGGTCTCACCTTCGGCGGTAGAACGAAATACAGAGGCAACATCGTTATAGCCCTCAATATCCGCTTTGGCGGCAAAGTAAAGATAACGGCGGTTGGCTTGGGACTCGCCGGCGAAAGCATCCTTAAGGTTTTGTTCGGTTTTACTGTTCTTCAATGACATTGCGTGTCTCCTAGAGGGTATTATTTTTATCACCTAAGAGGTGAGTAGTAAAAATAGCCTATTAGTGGGAACAGTACAAATCAATTGAAACGAATAATCGGATAGATTTTTTCGGTTTATTTGGACCTTTGACGCGTTAAAGTAAAGTCAGTGCCGGGTTAACGTCAGGTCGTCTTTCGTATCCTTTTCAGGAAACCTAAAAAGTCTTCCAGCACGAGCAGCAGACAAGGGATCAGAAACAGCGTGATGGCGGTGCAGAACAGTATTCCAAAACCAAGAGAGACTGCCATGGGCTTGAACAGTGACGTGGAAATTGTCGTGTCGGCCATCATCGGTACGAGTCCAACGAACGTTGTGATACTGGTCAACACAATAGGGCGAAAGCGTACACTGCCTGCTAGACTCACGACCTTTGCAAATTCGGATCCGCTGTGCCGTTTTTTGTTAATATGATCGACCAGAATTAAACTGGAATTCACTACCACCCCTGATAGGGCGACAATACCTAAAAGAGAGAAAAAAACCAAGTCCATACCGAGTAGATAGTGGCCCATGATTGCACCGACCGCACCAAATGGAATGACACTCATAATGACCAGTGGCTGAAGATAGGATTGAAGCGGTATTGCAAGCAGCGCATAGATGACTAACAACGCCAGTGCAGCGCTGCTTAACAATGCCTCCATGGACTCGCTGCGTTCTTCCGCCTCTCCGGCAAGACCGTAGGTGACCCCAGTAAAGCGGCTTAAAATATCTGGTAGTAGGGAGGCTTGGACGGCACTAATAATGGCCTCAGGCGATGTGATTGTGCGATTGACGTCTGCAGACACGGTAACAACCCGCTGGCCATCCACTCTATGGATGGTGGTATAGCCTCTTCCCACTGTTGCTTTTGCGACGCTGCTGAATGGGACTTCCACGCCGTCTGCGGTCCGTATGCGCATGGCTTCCAGATTGCCGAGAGAGCGGCGTTCTGTCGCCGGATACCTTACCATCACGCGAATGTCGTCTTTGCCACGTTGGATGCGTTGCGCTTCGTAGCCATAAAAGGCCTGTCTTACCTGCTGTCCGAGGTCGCTTAGGGTTAGCCCAAGATGGCGTGCCTCGGGCAGCAGCGTGAGCTGAATCTCTTGTTTTCCGCCGCGAAATGAATCGCTGACGTCCATGACGCCGTCATAGGTCTGCAGTGCCAGTCGCAGTTCAGCCGCAGCGTCACGCAATTGATCAAAGTCCTTGCCATATAACTCAATAGAAATAGCTTTGCCGAAACCGAATGACTCCGATGTAAAACCAAGCTCGACAGCATCTGGGATACTTCCGGTCAGTTCACGCCAACGATTTGCGTAGGTACTGGTCGAAACACCCGAGTAGTTGCGCGGCAGATTGAGTTCGATGCCAATTTCAGCAAGATTGCTTGCCGTAAGCCCTGCGCCACCAATACTGCCCTTGGATATTAAAGAACCAACGCTAGTGATGACATGGGCAACTTTGCTGGCTTCACCGTCTTTCGCATCCTGATCCAGTTCTTTGCGCAACTGTTCTCCGGCAGCTTCGATGCGACTCGCGGCTAACGCCGTACTCTCGACAGGCGTTCCCTCAGGCATAATCAGAGTCGCATATAAATGGGTGCCTTCCACGGAGGGAAAGAACTGAAATTGCATACGGCCGCTGGTAAACAGAGATAGCGTCAGAGCCAGAATCACAACACTGGATGCTATCGTGAGGTAGCGCCATTGCAGGGCTCGATTTGCCGCGGGCTGATAATATCGGGTAGCAACCGTCTGCAGTGAACCTGCTATGCGTTCCTGGAAGGTGAGCCATCGATTCATTATGCGGTTAGTGCCTCGCTCCATTTCTTCAGTGCGGTGTGCTAGGTGGGAGGGAAGGATTAATTGCGATTCGATAACGCTAAAAGCCAGAGCGATAATAACCGTGTAGGCCAAGGGCTTATAGAAACCGCCCATCGGACCCGGGATATTGAGGATGGGGATAAAGGTTGCCATAGTTGACAACACACCAAATATCACCGGTAAAGAAACATCCAGTGCGCCGTTCTTTGCCGCCTCTAGTCGCGGACTTCCGCCTTGCTCGAGCGCATAGACCCGTTCGCCTACGACAATGGCGTCGTCCACCAGGATTCCCAGCACGAGTATAAAACCCATCACCGATACTGTACTGATAGACAAGCCGACCACCGGGAATATTGCAATGGTGCCCAGTAATGCAACGGGCACACCAGCGGCGACCCACAGTGCCAGGCGAAAGCGCAGAAATAGGGTGAGGACCAATAGCACCAGTAGCAGCCCACTGCGGGCGTTGCGGGACATGGCGTCGAGGCGATCGACAAGATCCTGAGACTCGTCTTGCCAGATCGTGATGTCAATTCCCTCTGGCACCTCACTGCGAGCCTGCTCAAGATAGGCCTTAACACGGTCTGCGATTTGTATAATATCCTCTTCACCGACCCGCGATACTTTTAGCGATACAGCAGGAGACCCATCAAAGCGTGCCTGCAGATCGTTCTCTGCAAAGCCATCGACCACGGTCGCGATGTCGCCCAGAGTGATAATGGTTCCGTCCGCGCGGCTTAACACCACGATGTCTTCAAATTCCTTGCCTTGATAGACTTGACCTTGGGTTCTTAGCAAAATTTCGCCCCCGTCTGTCTTGATGGAGCCTCCAGGGATATCGAGTGAGGCGCTTTTTATGGCCGCACCAATCATTGCGAGAGTCAGTCCATGGCGCTGGAGTGTCTGCTCAGATACTTCCACCGAGATTTCGTAGGGCCTGGAAAATTTTAATGCCACCTGCGAGACGCCGGGTAGGGCGGCAATGTCGTCACGCATGCGTTGGCCGATAAACTTCAGGGTGCGTTCATCGGCAGGCCCCGAAATCACGATTTCAAACACGGTGGCAATGATGCTCACTTCGGAGGTGATTGGTTGCTCCGTCTCTGCCGGAAAAGCATCGATAGCGTCGACTTTACTTTTGATATCGTTAGCAATTTTGGTTTTGTCTACGCCGGCAACCAGTTCGACCGTGACAGAACACAATCCTTCTGAGGCTTGTGAGGTTATCTTATCGATACCTACGCTGCCCTTTATCGCCTCTTCTATTCGAACACACACAGCCGATTCTACTTCCTCTGGCGCGGCTCCGAGATATGGCGTGTGGATTTGCACCGCGTCTACGTCGATAGTGGGGAATTCTTCCTGGTGAATCTGCGGCAGCGCCAAAAGGCCAGCAACGACTAGAATGACCATCAGCAGATTGGCCGCAACGGCGTTATGGATAAACCAAGGAATGATTTTATGCATGCAAGAATCTACTTATTCAATAACGGGCTTAACTAACATGCCGTCGACCACGGTTTGCATTGGCGAAATGCAGACCAACTCACCGTCTTTGAGCCCCTTGCTGACTAGAATGTCATCGTGTTCCTGACGCACTAGGCTAACTTGTCGGAAGTGCAGTCGATTTTCGGGATCGACCACCAATACCTGATTGTCGTCGCGCATGGCAGAGCGGGGCAGGCGTATGACCTGCTCCACAAGACGCCCGCGGATATCAGCCTGTACAAACAGCCCGACGGGCAGCAGGGGACTCTCCCCATCATCATCTAGCTTTAAGCGAACGACACCGTAGACCATGCGAGATCGCTCGTCGAACTCTGCCTCAAGCCTTACCAGCTGGCCTTCCCACAGCGTGCGCGTGTCGCCAAAATCTGCTATCAGGGTTACGGGTGGACGCTCCGCGGCAGATATTTGTCCTCGGGTGGATACCGGTATGCCGAGGAAACCGAGCTGGCCGACAGAGATGGGGAGGCGCACCTCGACATAGTCCGTTGCGTAGATCGTCCCAATGCTCTCACCGCGGCTGACGAACTGGCCCACATTGACGCGTTCATTACGCACTAGTCCGTCAAAAGGTGCCTGGAGTTTGGTGCGAGAAAGGTCGCGACTTGCTTGCTCTAGGCCGGCTCTTGCTTCGATGAGCGAGGCCTCGTCGACCTGCGCTGCGCGCCGTGCGTCATCCATTTGCTGTTGGCTTGCCAGCTGACGTTTGTGCA
The DNA here is from genome assembly GCA_913062625.1 of uncultured Haliea sp. Lineage (GTDB taxonomy): Bacteria > Pseudomonadota > Gammaproteobacteria > Pseudomonadales > Halieaceae > Marimicrobium. Next base: position 58,759 of record CAJXWP010000009.1, read on the forward strand.
GGCTGACGACCCGCGAAAGTTCATTCTTTGACAGTTCATATTCCACTTCCGAGCGCTTCAGTACCGCCTCACTGCGTTGTAACAGCGTGAGATAGTCTGCTTCATCAATGCGCACCAGAGTCTCATCTTTTTGGAAGGCCCCACCGTTGACCATGGCCGGTGACATCCAGGTGACACGACCCGTCACCTCGGGGATCAGCTCAGTTTGATTGCGCGGTTGGACGGTGCCCTGAGAATGAATGATCAGGTGTTCCGCTGCAGCTTGAACTCGGATGACACGCACGGCCGGCACAAGCGGCTGGTAAGGTTCCGCTGTAATTTCTTGCTTATTGACGCTGATCAATACCGCGGTGAAAAAGCCCCCAATCAGCACCATAGTGGTGTAGAGGACTTTCTTATTCATAACGATTCCTTTGTCGGCCTGAATGACTGTCTGTTGCGCATCACGTTGGTGTAGCGGAAATGATTACTTTTTGATGTTAGCGCGCACCAATTCCACTGTTGATGCCGTCTCTGCTTCACTCAACGCCTGTCGCGAAAAATACTTCACAATGCCTTTGTCGTCTAACACCATCAGGCCGGTACCCGCTTTACCTAACTCCCATTCAATGACGCCGCTTCCATTGTCGTCTAAGACCAGAATGGCTAGGGGAAGCAGACGTTTATTTTTTTTCAGCTCAGACATGACGAACCCCGTCGTGCCCCATATGGCAGCATCCAGGTTGAGGATAGTCGTGACATTAACGGCCCCGGGTTCGAAGCTGGTTTGGAGCAGATCAGTCAAGGGCTTGAAAACATCTTTATCTTTAACATTAGCGCCAAAGTACTGGATCACATGCACTTTCCCTAAGCCGGTCTCTGAACTCCATGGGATAAAGCCGAACTCATCGCCGGTCATGGTGAGTTCCCCACGTTCAGTAATAGACAATTTCGGCAACGGAGCGTCAATAGTGGGGGCGCCGGCAAGGGCGTGTGTACAAACCAGCGTTAATACAAAGCTGGGTATCAATCGTGCAAAGGTCATCTTTATGCTCCGGTAAATATTGACGGGTGTTTAATGTGATATACGATCACGTTTATACGCGAGAATTTCGCTTTGGCTGGCGCGGGACGCGCACCACGCCATTGTGTTGCGTCGCTAAAGGCCTAGAACCTGGGTCGACCACACGATGATGTTTGGCGGGTTGACGGGTAGGCACTAGCTGATGTTTACCATTGCCGATTAGGTCGGCTCTGCCCATCTTTTTAAGCGCTTGGCGCAATGTCGGCCAGTTGTCCGGATCATGATAGCGCAAAAATGCCTTGTGTAGCCGGCGCTGAGTCTGTCCCTTGACGGTGGGCAAACTATCGCTGGTATGTGTGACGCGCTTGAGCGGGTTTTTGCCGCTGTGGTACATCGCTGTGGCGGTCGCCATTGGTGAAGGGTAGAAGGTTTGCACCTGGTCGGCCCGATACTTATTATCCTTGAGCCACAGCGCCAGATTCATCATGTCTCTGTCAGAGGTGCCAGGGTGGGCTGCGATAAAATAAGGTATTAGGTACTGTTTCTTTCCTGCAGCAATGGAATACTTTTCGAACATCGCTTTAAATTTCTCATAAGAACCAATGCCGGGCTTCATCATTTTTGATAGTGGGGCACCTTCGGTGTGTTCGGGTGCAATTTTAAGATAGCCGCCGACATGGTGAGTGACCAGTTCCTTCACATATTCCGGGCTTTGCACGGCGAGGTCATAGCGTAACCCAGACGCAATCAGGACTTTCTTGACCCCTTTTACGCTGCGGGCACGCCGATAAAGTTTAACCAGTGGCATTTGGTCGGTATTAAGATTTTTACAGATGCCGGGGAACACGCAACTCAACTTGCGGCATTTTGCCTCCACCTCCTTACTATTACAGGCCAGTCGCCACATGTTTGCAGTGGGCCCGCCCAGATCGGAGATCACACCGGTGAATGCCGGAGAGGTGTCGCGGATCTGTTCGATCTCACGAATGATGGAGTCTTCAGAACGATTCTGGATGATGCGACCCTCATGCTCTGTAATAGAGCAGAAGGTGCAGCCTCCAAAGCAGCCACGCATGATATTGACTGAGTGCCGGATCATTTCATAGGCTACGATGCGTGCATCTCCGTAGACACTGTGAGGCACGCGTGTATAAGGCAATTCGAATACCTGATCTAACTCATCCGTTTCCAGCGGAATGGGTGGCGCATTGAGCCACAGTTCGCGTTCACCATGGGATTGCACCAACGGCCTGGCATTGTGTGGGTTAGTTTCCTTGTGCAGCACTCTAGATGCATGGGCATACAAGGCGGGATCGCCCCTGACCTGCTCGAAAGAGGGAATGCGGATAACGGCGTTTGCCTCATGGTCCTCGATGTTGCCCATAAATCTCACCGGCTCCACCACTACGGCAGCGTCCACCTGTGTAGCGCAGCTAGCCGTTGCGGTATCCACATAGGGGTCTATCGGCTTTGAGATTGGACCTACAACATCAATGCTAGTGGAGTCGATAACACGCCATCCATCGGGCACGCGCTTGCGCACGAAGGCTGTGCCGCGTAAATCTCGAATCGTGTGAATGGATTCTCCCGCCGCCAGACGGTGTGCTAAATCGACGATTGCACGCTCGGCATTGCCATAAAGCAACAGATCAGCGCCGCTGTCGAGCAGGACAGAGCGGCGTACCTTGTCGCTCCAATAGTCGTAGTGGGCAATGCGACGCAAACTGGCCTCAATGCTGCCAATCACCAGTGGCACGTGCCGATATGCTTGGCGAAGGCGTTGGCTGTAGACAATCACCGCGCGGTCGGGACGTTTGTCGCCGGTGTTGCCCGGAGTATAGGCATCGTCGTGGCGTCGCTTCTTGTCGGCGGTGTAGCGGTTGATCATCGAGTCCATGTTGCCTGACGCGACACCGAAGAAAAGGTTAGGCTCTCCCAGGGCCTCAAAATCTGCGGTTGTCGTCCAATCTGGTTGCGCAATGATGCCCACACGAAACCCCTGAGCTTCCAGTAACCGTCCAATCACAGCCATACCAAAACTGGGGTGATCAACGTAAGCGTCACCGGTCACAATGATGATGTCACAGCTGTCCCACCCGAGCGCGTCCATCTCCGCGCGGGACATCGGCAGCTCGGGTGCAGGACCAAAGCATTCTGCCCAGAATTTACGGTGGGAAAAGAGGGGTGTTGGCATTTTGGTCGTGTCTCAGTAGAAGCGCGCGCAGTGTAACACTTTGGCCCACCTGTTTCACGAGCCTGCAATGGTAGCAATAATGAGAAAAAAAGATATTAAAATCAGTCAGTTGAATGATTTTTTGCTGCAGTCTGCCAGTTGCACCTTGTTGTAGGCGCCACAAAGGACTGTCGATTAAGCCACAGTAACGACCATTCCTATTAACCGTGCCAGGTGTGGGGCGAATGTGCTCGTGCGATAGGTGTAGACGCAAAAGTAGAGGAAACACCGCGTGAGAAGAGAAGAAAAGTAGAAGCGAAATGATAAAAGCCAGCCCCTGCGGGGCTGCCTCTGTCTTCAATCAAAAACACCCCATCGCTGCGTGAGGTGTGTTGATGTAGAGACGCCTAGAAATCCCAGCGAACGCTGGCGCCCCAAGTGGCGGGCTCTCTGTAGTAGGCGATGAAACGACCGGTTTGCACAGGGGCATCGGCAATGGTGGAAGTCGATTCCGAATCCAACACATTACGACCCCAGAAGGTCAGAGTTGTTTGGTATTGCTCAAACACCACCCCAGCCCGAAGATTAACAACATCGTAGGAGCCATCCAGCTTTTCCGGATCGTTGTTGACATCCGTCATACGTTCGTCATTCCAAACATATTCACCATAAGCGAAGCCTTCTAGGTTGTCGGATAGACGGAATCGTTGCTTGGCCGTCATTGCTACAACATTTTCAGGATTACCTGATACCAAGCCGCCGCTAATGTCACAGCTGCCATCGCCAGTTTGATTCGGGGCAGGGGTGGTGAATTGCCATGGTGTGCCAACCCAGCAGGAACCATTTGGAAAGTCGGCATATTCCGCGTGATTGTAGGCGTATGCGAGGGTGAGTGTGGTGTTGTCAGCGGGCACCCACAGTACATCGATTTCTCCACCATAGGTTTCGGCTGTGCCGGCATTATCTAGGACAAATCCTGCACCTTGGAAGGAAATTGTTTGCAGGTCTTCGGTGTCTGTTTTGTGCAGAGCAACATTCACGCGCAGACCTTGATCTGGAAATTCGCTCTTTAGACCCAATTCATACGATTCTGCAGTCTCTGGGTCAAACACGGTATCGGCTGACAACGGTATACGGTCAGTGTTGATGCCGCCTGACTTGTAACCTGTGCCGTAGGAGCCATAAAACATCGTGTCATCGTTCATGAACCAACTGAATTTGAGGGTCCCGGTAACCTTATCTTCATCGAAGTCTTCATCCACATTGGGTCTCGGCGATAGCTCGACTAAGCCTGCGAAACCCGGAGGAGTCGGCTCGGTTCCGGTAAACAGTTCGGTCATCTCCTTGTTTTCCTTAGTCCAGCGCAACCCTGCCGTCACGACAAACTGGTCTGTGATGTTATAGTCTGCCTGACCGAAAATGGCGTAGCTGTTGTGCTTCTGATCGGCGTTGTTGCGGGAGTAGCTATCCGGAGGTAAAAACGACTGAGGTATGGCAGGAACAGGGGCAGTTGGAGCGATAAAAAAGCCACCTAAGATATATGAGTCCTCTCCAAGGATGGTATTGGCCTCTGACTTGAGTGTCTGATTCCAGTAATACAGACCGCCAACATAGTTTAGCTTGTCGTCGAATGCATCGCCGCTGATCTGTAGCTCTTGCGAGTACTGCTCCTGTTCTAGATCATTGGTTCTGATCAGCGCATCGACGTCATAAAAATCAACGTCCCCTTTGTCATAGGCGTCGTGCTTACGATAGGCCGAGATGCTGGTGAGCAAAAAATTACCTGCTTGCCAATCTGCCTGCAGCGATATGCCCTCATCAGTGTTTTGCGATTCAGGTTTAAAGCTGGCACTGACTTTATAATCATAAAAGTCATCTCCACTCAACACCGTTCCGCCAAGATTGTCTTGGACCACGGTGTCGCTGCCCACAATTGC
>CAJXWP010000010.1 GCA_913062625.1 uncultured Haliea sp.
CGCCCCTTTAAGGCACTGAGGGCGAAGCGAAGATAGGCGTCTATATCTAGCTGGCCGGCCTGATAGTCAGCATAGAACTGATCATTGCGCTGGGCGTAATCGGCACTCTCTACCAGCTGCTGCTCGCAGAGGAATTGTCCCCACAGATTGTCGCTGTCGCCGCCGATTAGGGTGTTGTCGAGGTCAAAAATAGCCAGGGTCACAGTGAAGGTCTCGAAAAAAGGACTAATATCATAGCCCTAGAGTCAGCTATAGTACATTTCTCAGGACCTGCAAATTGTGGAACACTATTCCATTGTGACTATAGGTGAATTTTTTAAGTGATTGATTCAGACGGTTTTCGGCCAAACGTGGGGATAATGCTGGTGAATGACCAGGCCCAGTTGCTGTGGGCCCGGCGGGTTGGTGGCCAGGATAACTGGCAGTTCCCTCAGGGCGGCATCAGCAAGGGGGAGTCTCCGGAACAAGCGTTATACCGCGAATTACACGAAGAGTTGGGCTTGTCGCCCGACGCGGTAGAGATTTTAGGCATCACCAAGGGCTGGTTGCGCTATCGGCTGCCGCGGCGATTCGTGCGTGAGGGCCAAAAGCCGCTGTGTATCGGGCAAAAACAAAAATGGTTTTTACTGCGCTTGTTAAAGGATGACGCAGCGGTGCGGCTGGACCTTGACGCCAAACCTGAGTTTGATGATTGGCAGTGGGTCAGCTACTGGTATCCGCTGAACCAGGTGGTTTCATTCAAGCGCGATGTTTACCGCAGGGCAATGAAAGAGCTGGCCCTGCCGTTGGGACGTTACACTGACACACTTGAGGGGGTGTAAGCTATTATGCTTGAAACGTTGCGCCATATTGTTCAAGAGGTCAACGCAGCCCGTGGCCTGACTGAGGCTCTCCAGATTACTGTGCGCCGTGTTCGTGAAGCTATGAATACTCAGGTGTGCAGTGTGTATATGCGGGATTTGGCGGGTGCACGCTATGTGTTTCAGGCGACACAGGGACTGAATCAGGAGTTGGTGGGTATGGCCAGCCTTGCCGAGGGTGAGGGCCTGATCGGCCTGGTCGCGGAGCGAGGAGAGCCGGTCAATCTTGAAGAAGCCGAAGATCACCCCAACTTTCAATTCCTTCCCGGTATTGGGGAGGAGCATTTTCATGCATTTTTGGGTGTGCCCATCATTCACCAGCGACGTTTGCTGGGCGTATTGGTGGTGCAGCAGGCTGAGCGCCGTCGCTTTGATGAGAGCGAAGAAGCCTTCCTGGTAACGCTGTCGGCACAGCTGGCAGGTGTTATTGCGCATGCCCAAGCCACCGGTGTTGTAGAGTCGCAGGCTCTGGACGGTGCGGCTCCCGCCAAAATTGTGGGCGTGCCTGGGGCCGCGGGTATCGCCATTGGTACTGCTGTGGTGGTTTCACCGGGCGCAGACCTTTATGCCGTTCCAGCGCGTCAAGCGCAAAACAGACGCAAGGAAGTTCGTGCTTTTCGGGAGGCCCTGCAAAGCGTGCAGGAAGATATTCAGCGGGTCGCTGACAATTTGGGTTCAGAGCTAAGCCCTGAGGATCATGCTCTTTTTGATGTCTATCTCAGCATCTTGGACGACTCTACCATTGGCGCTGAAGTGGTTGGCCTGATCAAAGCCGGGCAATGGGCGCAGGGCGCGCTAAGCCAAGTGATGATAGAGCATATTCGTCATTTTGAACGTATGGAACACAGTTATCTGAAAGAACGCGCCGTGGATGTCAAGGATCTGGGTACGCGAGTACTCGCTTACCTGCAGGCGGCAAGTCAAGAGGTGAAGACCTACCCGAGTCATACGATTCTTGTTGGCGAGGAGTTAACCGCGACCTCCCTCGGAGAGATTCCTCGCGATAAGCTAGTGGGCCTGATATCTGTGCGTGGCTCTGGCAACTCACATGTTGCCATTCTCGCTCGAGCGATGGGGGTGCCCACGGTGATGGGTGCAGTCGATTTGCCCTATGCCAGGCTGCAAGACCGCGAGTTGATTATCGATGGCTATAACGGCACGGTGCATATCAACCCTTTGCCCGAGATCAAGCAGCGCTTCCAGCAAATAGTTGATGAAGACAGCGCGTTATCGCGGGATCTTGAATCGCTGCGTGACGAGCCTTGTGTCACGCTCGATGGTCATCGTATGCCGCTGTGGGTGAATACGGGTTTGATGGCGGATGTCACTCGCTCGCTGGAACAAGGCGCCGAGGGGGTCGGACTTTACCGCACCGAGGTACCGTTCCTGCTCAGAGATCGTTTTCCGAGTGAGGAAGAGCAGCGGCAAATCTATCGCGAGCAATTAGAAGCCTTTGCGCCCAAGCCTGTGACGATGCGCACGTTGGACATCGGCGGCGATAAAGCACTCTCGTATTTTCCTATCGAAGAAGACAACCCGTTTTTGGGTTGGCGCGGCATTCGCGTGACACTGGATCATCCAGAGATATTCCTGGCGCAGGTGCGCGCAATGCTTAAAGCCAATGAGGGCCTAGGCAATCTGCGTATTATGTTGCCCATGGTGTGCAATATTCCAGAGCTGGATGAGGCGCTCGATTTGATTAAGCGCTGTCACCGTGAGCTCGCTGGGGACGGTTTAGCGGGAAAGCTGCCGCCCATTGGGGTTATGGTTGAGGTGCCGTCGGCGGTTTATCAGGCACGGGCGATGGCTAAACGCGTTGATTTCTTGTCTGTTGGCAGTAACGATCTCACGCAGTACCTGTTAGCGGTGGATCGCAATAATGCGCGGGTAGCGCGGCTTTACCACTCTTTGCACCCGGCCGTATTAAAGGCGCTCGAAGAAGTCGTGGTGGCGGGTGTGGCAGAGAATGTTCCTGTTGGAATATGCGGCGAGTTGGCCGGCGACCCGGGCGCGGCGGTGCTTTTGCTGGCCATGGGATACGACGTCTTGTCGATGAACGCCACCAGTCTCCCTAAAGTCAAGAACGCACTGCGGCACGTTCGAGGCAGTGAGGCGCGCGAATTGCTTGAAGAAGTGATGACGATGGATTATGCCGATGAGATAAGTCGTCGCCTAGAGCGCTTTCTCGCCGAGCACGGAATGGAAAAATTTATTCACAATCCGGTGGAGTAGTGTGGCGCGGCCAATTTTCTTGCCCGTCGTTACTGCCAACATCTGTTTTATTCGTCGCTCAAACTTATGTCTTTGTGTTGCACCTCTCGCAATACCCCCTGCGCATTGAAACTCAGCTCCAGCCAACCGGCCTGAGCCTGAGCGTCGAACCATAAAGTGGTGCTGGACCGAGTGCCATAGTCGTCAGTCACAATAAATTGAGATGAGAGTGCGGACTCCATGGTACCGTCCAAGCCCTGCGCGCTCAGGCTGCTCTGGTCTGCCTGGCGCTGGCTGGAAACGACGTCGGCAAGCGCGCGATGAGACATCGAGCCGGTCTCAAGCAGTGCTAGCATGTTGGCTTTGCCGAGCATCACCTTGGGCCAGGGCGTGTCGAGTGTGGCGTTGCTGAGCCCATAAACCCCAGGGGCTAGACTCTGCGGACCTTGTGCGTCGCTGTTGGTGTAATACCACAGGCTGTTGCGATCGCCCACGAGAAGATTAAAGCCCGCATAGTGATCTGCCCGCGTTGCGATGTCGCCAAGGAAGTCTTTGGGTGTCTGTGAGCCTGTTAGGTACTTTAATGAGAGTTCTCCGCGGGAGCGGGGAGCCTCAGGTGTGTGTGCTGGGTCGCGGTAGTTAGTCACCGCTGCAAAACGTCCGCTGCGGGTCATGCCCATCCATGTCCCTCCCTGCAGGAGATCCTGGCCCGCCAGCAGTTCTGGGTGTTCAGGCCAGAAATGGGACGCGGCGGTCGGCCTAGCGTGAAACTCATCCCGGTTGGCCGCTACCAAAAGAGGGTAGTCTGATGAAATCTGGTGGGCCAAAATTAACAAGCACATGAATTGTAACCATTAGTCGGGGCGAAATAATTGTGAATCGCTACGCGCTGGATGATAATACGTGTTTTCGATCTTGATTACTCATGCGGGCGAAGTTTGTCCGGCTTATCTGTTGGCTACTTATTGAAGTGAAACCATGCTGCCATATCCTGAACTAGACCCCGTTGCCCTCTCCCTGGGACCGCTAACGGTACATTGGTATGGCCTAACGTATCTGGCGGGATTGGGCTTTGCCTGGTGGCTGGCGGCGCGACGCAGCCGATTGCCCTGGACGGCGGTGCAGCGTGATCAGGTCGACGACCTTATTTTTTATGCAGCACTGGGCGTAGTCCTTGGCGGTCGGGTAGGTTACGCCCTTTTTTATGGCGGTGAAAAGCTGGTGCAGGATCCTACCTGGATCTTACGGGTTTGGCAGGGTGGCATGTCGTTTCATGGCGGTTTTCTCGGTGTGATGTTTGCCATGTACCTTTTTGCCCGTCGTCACAAAATAGTGTTTGGGTCGCTGCTGGACTTTGTCGCGCCGCTGGCGCCAGTGGGGCTGGCCCTTGGTCGCTTGGGCAACTTTATTGGACAGGAATTGTGGGGGCGGGCCACTGATGCGCCCTGGGCAATGATTTTTCCGCGTGATCCGCTGCAGCTCGCCCGACATCCCTCCCAGTTGTATCAGTTTGCCCTCGAGGGGGTGCTGTTGTTTATTATCATGCTGTGGTTTTCGTCCCGAGAAAGGCCGACCTGGGCGGTTGCGGGAGTTTTTGCCCTCGGCTACGGCTGCCTGCGATTTATCGCCGAATTTTTCCGGGAGCCGGACCGGCACATTGGTTTTCAGGCACTGGGATGGATGACCCGAGGGCAGCTGCTGTCACTGCCCATGGTGGCATTAGGGCTTTATCTGCTTGCACTAGCTTATCGCAATGCGAACGGGGCGACTAAGCAGGTTAGGGGGAAGGGCGCTAAATGAAGCAATATCTGGAATTGCTGCAGGATATTATTGATCACGGTGTGCGCAAAGGAGACCGAACGGGGACCGGCACTTTATCGGTATTTGGTCGTCAATATCGCCACGATTTAGCCACTGGGTTCCCGCTTCTCACAACCAAGAAACTGCATTTTAAGGGGATTGCTAACGAGCTTCTTTGGTTTCTGAGAGGGGACACTAATACCCGCTGGCTGAAGGAGAACGGCGTTTCGATCTGGGACGAGTGGGCAACCGAAGACGGTGAGCTCGGACCGATCTATGGCGCGCAGTGGACCGCATGGCCTTCTCATGATGGCAGCACAATCAATCAGATTGACTATGTGATCGATTGTTTGCGCAATAATCCGGACAGTCGCCGCATTTTATTTCATGCGTGGAATGTCGAATTCCTGCCTGATGAGCGTATGAGTCCGCAGGACAATGTGAGGGCCGGTCGCATGGCGCTGCCGCCCTGCCATCTTCTGTATCAGTTTTATGTCGCAGAGGGGCGGCTGTCTGCGCAGCTAATGATTCGCTCCAGTGACTCCTTTTTGGGCTTGCCTTACAACACTGCGAGCCTGGCGCTGCTGACCCTGATGCTGGCGCAGCAATGTGATCTGGTCCCAGGAGAAATTATTATTTGTACCGGCGACTCTCACATCTACAGTAATCATATGGAGCAGGTGCAAAAGCAGTTGACGCGAGAGCCGCTGCCGCTTCCTCGCATGAATATCCTGCGTCGGCCAGACAGTATCTATGATTATCGATTCGAAGATTTCGATTTACAGGACTACAGCCCTCATGCCCATATCTCTGCGCCGGTAGCCGTATGATATTTGGGTCAGCAGCGTGATCAGGTTGGCCGTTATGGTGGCCGCCGCTAAAAATGGCGTCATTGGCAAAAATAATGCCCTGCCTTGGTATCTTCCAGAAGACTTGCGCTACTTCAAGCGTGTCACCATGGGCAAGCCAATCATTATGGGCCGCAAGACCTTTGACTCTATCGGCAGGCCGCTGCCGGGGCGCACGAATATTGTGATTACACGCAATACGGCGCGGCAGATTGAGGGTGTAAAAGTGGTGTATTCCCTCAACGAGGCGCTGGAGCTGGCCGCGAGTATCGCGGTGCTTGACGGTGCGCAGGAGGCTGTCGCGATTGGCGGGGCACAGATCTATCAGGCCGCGATTCCAGCCGCTGATCGCCTTTACATGACAGAGGTACACGCCAGCGTCGAAGGCGATGCTGTGCTGGCAGATATTGACTGGGCCAGGTGGCATGAGGTCAGTCGGGAGCATTGCGCTGCTGAGGCGCCCAACCCTTATGATTATAGCTTTGTGTGCTATGAATCCGTCGATGTTGATTCGCGGTCACCGTCGAGCAATTAATGTTACCTTGAAATACTATGCTCATAAAAAGTGTAACCAAAATACACACTTACACAGATTATAAACAATGCTTTAGGACATTGATTGAAAACACCCCCCGACTTGGTTTAAATTCCCTTCCTCGGTTTGTTGGGACTGGTTTTTCATCGGTATTGAAGATGAATCTGGTCTACCCTAGTTAACTGTGAACTACTCTGTTGGATTATAGGAAGCACTATTCTCATGACGAAGCATCGATTAAAAGAAGTCTTGATCGCCGCGCTGGTTACCGCAGGCGCCCTCGGCGGTTCTGTGGCAGCGGTGCAAGCCACCACATTGGATTCCATCCTGGCGGTGGGCAAATCCAAAAACAATGCCGCGCGCAATTCACAGGTCAAAATTGATCGTTTGGCCGATGAGACGCGTGATTTGCTGTCCGACTACAAAACGGTGATCAAGCAAGTTGACGGTTTGAAGGTGTACAACACGCGCCTGCAGCGTCAGATTGACAATCAGTTAGTGAGCCTCGCGACGATTGACGAAAACATTGATAACTCCACGGTCATTGCCCGACAGATGACCCCGCTGGTGATTCGTATGCTCGACGGGCTCGAGCAGTTTGTAGAGTTAGATGTGCCTTTTGAAGAAAAAGAGCGACTGAAGCGGGTGCAGGGTCTGCGCAGCAGCCTCGATCGCGCAGACGTGAGTGTGGCAGAGAAGTTTCGAGCGGTACTGGAAGCTTACAATATCGAGCTACAGTACGGCCGCGGAATGGATACCTATCGAGGATCCATTGAGATCGGCGGCAACGAGCGAGAGGTCGACTTTTTGCGCATGGGCCGCATCGCGCTTGCCTATCAGACGACCGATGGCGCACTGTCTGGCGCCTGGGACAACACCACCAGGAGCTGGGTGGAGCTGCCTTCGGGCGATTACAACTCTGCCATTCGCAAGGGTATTCGAATTTCGAAAAAACAAGCATCAATGGAGCTGTTGAAAATGCCCATAGCAGCACCGGAGGCTAACTGATGAGCATTAAATGGGTAAAAGGTATTGCTTTCGCACTGTGTGGTGCACTGTCACTGTCAGGTGGATCTGCCCTTGCGCAGCAGGCTAAATCTCTGGATGAGTTGCTGGGTTTTGTTAAGCAGGGCCAGGCGACTGAAGCGAAGGAAAACCGTCAGCGGGAGCAACGTTTTGCCAATGACAAGGCCGGCCAGGCGGCTGAATTAAAACGGGCACAGGACGAGCGTGCTCGGCAGGAAGCACTCTCCACCGAACTGGAAAACGCCTTTGAAGAAAATGAGCTGCTGATCGCGGCTAAAAGAGAGGTGCTGAGGGAAAAGCTCGGCACCCTGACCGAACTGTTTGGGCACCTGACTTCGGCTGCCGGTGACCTAGCATCGAATTTTGAGGTGTCGTTGGCCTCGGCCCAGTATCCGGGGCGAGAAGTATTTTTGCGCGAGCTGGTCGCCAAGATGAGCAATTCCGACGGCCTACCCAGTATTGAAGAGATAGAGCGGGTGTGGTTTGAGCTGCTGCGCGAAATTCAGCAGACCGGTGTGGTAACGACTTTCTCGGCAGAGGTTTCCTCTCCCGGCGGAGAGCGTACTGAGCGAGAGGTAATGCGAGTAGGCTCTTTTAACATTGTCGATATTGATGGCAACTACCTTGGCTATCAGGAAGATAAACTCAGTGAGCTGCCCCGTCAGCCCAGTGGTCCTTATACCGGCTGGGCGGCAGATTTGGCCTCTGCCTCTAGTGGTTTGAGTCCTTTCGGCGTGGACCCTACTGGTCCTTCTGGCGGCTCCTTTCTGGCGGCCATCATTGATACGCCGACGCTAGTAGAGCGCTGGCATCAGGGTGGTTATGTCGGCTACGCCATCAGTGCGTTGGGTGTTTTTGCCTTTCTGCTGGCCATCTTCCGCTTTACTGTTTTGACCACCGTGAGCGGCAGGGTGAGCGCGCAGCTTAAGTCAGACAAGGCCAATGACAATAATCCGTTAGGCCGTGTGCTGAAGATACACGAGGACAACCCCAATATGGACACTGAGACCTTGGAGCTGAAGTTATCTGAGGGTGTGTTGAAGGAAACGCCCGATTTAGAGAGTGGTCTTACGCTGCTCAAGATTATCGCAGCCATTGCGCCGCTAATGGGCCTACTGGGTACCGTGACCGGCATGATCCTGACCTTTCAGGCCATCACTATCTTCGGTGCAGGTGATCCCAAGGCCATGGCCGGCGGTATTTCTAGCGCACTGATCACCACCGTGCTGGGTCTTTTGGTGGCGATTCCGACCGTGCTGATGTATACCATCGTGAATGGTCGAGCCCAACGCATCATTCACATTCTGGATGAGCAGACCACGGGTATGGTTGCGGAGCACACCGAAGCTAACTTGAGGTCTTGATATGGACGGTGTGACTGAGATACTGCTCGCGTTCATGGAGAAGGGTGGTGAAGTCTTGTGGTTGATTGCCGCCCTGCTTTTGGTGATGTGGACTCTCATCTTCGAACGCGTGTGGTATCTGAAGTTTGCTTGGAAGCAAGATGCAACAAATATAACTGCCAAGTGGGAGAGCCGCTCGGAGAGAAAATCCTGGGAAGCGAGCCAAATCCGCACCATGCTGCTCTCTCAGGCCCGAATGCGGATCAGCCAGTCCATGCCTATGATCAAGACGTTGGTGGCCTTGTGCCCGTTGCTGGGTCTGTTGGGTACAGTGTGGGGCATGATTGAAGTGTTCAATATCATGGCGGTAACTGGCGGTGGCGATGCCAAGTCTATGGCCGGCGGTGTCCAGCGGGCCACCATCCCCACCATGGCAGGCATGGTAGCGGCTCTGTCTGGCGTGTTTGCCAATACCTACGTCACTCGGATTGCCCAGCGTGAGAGCGAGCTCTTGCGGGACAGCCTGACAACGGATCACTGATAGAGCGACATTGATGCGCAAACGAAACCGACAATTAGATGCCGATGAGGCAGAGATTGACCTGACACCGATGCTGGACGTGGTGTTCATTATGCTGATCTTCTTTATCGTGGTGGCCTCTTTCCTCAGGGAGTCCGGTCTCGATGTGAATCGGCCCGACACTAACCAGAATCCCCCTGAGTCTGATGCCACAAGTATCACCGTAACTATAACCGGTGACGACCAGATCTGGATGGAAGGTCGGCTCATTGATATCAGGGCGGTGAGGGCGAACATTGCGCGGCTGCTGGCATCGGATCCGGAACAGTCTTTTTCGGTTATCACGAATACTGGTGCTACCTCGTACGCTATTCTCACTGTGACTGACGCCGCCTTAGATGCTGGCGTAAAACAGGTTAGTTGGCCGGCGGAGAAAAAACAGTGAGCAGGCGCAGAACATTGAGGAGCCCGTCAGCAGCGCAGGATGGGAGCGGCGAGGGCGATATTGACTTGACGCCGATGCTAGATGTTGTGTTTATCATGCTCATCTTTTTTATAGTGACGTCGACTTTTGTGAAAGAACCCGGCGCCGAGATCAGCAGGGTGGAGGCGGCTAATACTAGTGCCTGCGTGCGGGGCACCATTATATTCGCAGTCGATGCAGCAGGCAAAATTCACTACGACAAAAAGGAGATTCCTCTGGACCGCGCCTTTCGCCTAGCAGAGGCAGCCAAGGCAGAAACACCCGAGGCGAATTTCGTGATACAGGCGGACACGGGGTCATCCACTGCGATTGTTAGTGAAATGATGACCATACTGAAACCCCTTGGGCGTGTCACGATGTGCGTCTCTACTGACGAGAAGGGGTAGGCGCTATGGAGAGCGGCCCAATAAGAACGGTTATCTCGCTACTGCTGTCTATTGCCGTGGTCGTAATGCTGTTCCTGATCATGCACAGCCTTATCGATACCGACTACGTTGACCCGGGCGTAGATGATTTCCGGGTTGCAGACCTCGTCCAGCCTGACGAGGACATTGAACTCGAGAAGACCACGCCGAAACCGGACAAGGTGGAAGACCCGGAAGAGCCGCCGCCGGAAATGGACATGGTGCAGCTTGACGTGGATATGGACGTAGACATCGAGAATATCGCACCACAGGCCAATATCGACATCTCCATAGGGACCGGCACGATGGCCCAGGGTGACGGCGAGTACTTGCCCATTGTGAAAGTGGCGCCCATTTACCCCAGAAGGGCCCAAACTCGCGGTATCAGTGGTTATTGTATTGTTGAGTACACGGTCACCACCTCTGGCGCTATTCGCGATCCACGGGCAGTGGACTGCAGCCCCAGTGGCGTATTCGATAAGGCGTCTGTCAGAGCCTCTTTGAAATTTAAGTATAAGCCACGTGTGGTCGATGGCGAGCCTATCGAAGTCGCAGGCGTGCGGAACAAGTTCACTTATCAGTTGGAATAGTAAACGGTTAATACGTTATGACGTTGTTTAAAGCCACTACCTGGACACGCGCTGCGCTTTTGGCGGTGCCTTTGTTTGCCGCTCAAGTCGCAGTGACGCAGCTGCAAACTGATTGCGGCCTTGCGCCGCTTTCCAGCGCGTTTGCGGCAGACAAGAAAGAGAAGTCGCAAGAGGCGACACGCCGAACCCCGGCCTTGCGCAACAGTGTTTATGAGAAGCTTTCGGAGGCGCAAGTTGCAGCGGAGGCCAAAGACCTGGCGACCGCTAAGCGAATCCTTGATGAGATGATCGCCACTGACGGCAAGAAGTCTCTGAACAGTTATGAGCTGGCCAACGTCTATAATTTGTATGCGTTTATCCAATACTCCAGAGAAGATTATGCCGGGGCGTTGAGATCCTATGAGCAGGTGGTGGCGCAGCCGGACATCCCACTGGCGATGGAAATCAACACCCGATTTACCATTGCCCAGCTGTATTTTGTGCAGGAGCAGTGGCAAAAAGGCATCAACGCGCTCATTAAATGGTTTGAAATGACCGATACACCCAATGCTAATGCCTACGTGCTGTTGGCTCAGGGCTACTATCAGGTCAAGGACTATGACAAGTCCCTGCTCAACGTACAGAAAGCGATTAGCATGAGTGAAGCGGCCGGTAAGATACCCAGAGAGCAGTGGTACAACCTGGCTCGCTACCTGTATTTCGAAAAGAACGACACCAAGAATACCGTTATCGTGCTAGAAGAGCTATTGAAGTACTACCCCAAGAAAGAGTACTGGGTACAACTTTCTCATATGTATGGCGAGCAGAATAAGGAGTCTCAGCAGCTGGCCGCGATGGAAACGGCGTATGTTCAAGGTATGCTGGATAAGGGCAACGAGCAGGTCACAATGGCCTACCTTTACCTCAATGCTGATGTGCCTTACAAAGCGGCCAGCGTGATGGATAAAGGGTTACGCAATGACTCAATTGAAGGTAAATCGAAAAATTGGGAGATAACCGGTAACGCTTGGCGTCAGTCGCAAGAGCTTGAGAAAGCCATCCCAGCTATGGAGAAGGCCGCAGCCAAGTCGAATAAGGGCGAGCTTTATGTCCGCCTCGGCAATGTCTATCTGGATAATGATCAATTCAAAAAGGCGATAACCGCCATTAATAAAGGTTTGTCCCGCGGTGGTGTGAAACGGCCGGATACTGCGCGGTTGGTGCTGGGTATGGCGTATTTCAATAATCAACAATATGAAAAAGCGCGCGAAGCATTCATGGCGGCAGGCCGCGATGAGCGCTCAGTCACTTATGCAGATCAGTGGATCAGCTATATGGACTCTGAATTGGCGCGGCAAAAATCCTTACAAGATGAAGATGTAGCGATGCAAGAGGAAAAGGCAGCGCTGCAGGCGGAGTTAATGCAGGGAGAAGCTGTGCAAGAGGAAGAGGTTGAGGTGCGAGAAGGCGAAGCGCAGGATCAGGGCTAAAAATGCCCTTACGCGCTTTGCATTGCCGCTTAACGGTATAGACAAAAAAAGGAGCCCGAGGGGCTCCTTTTTTTGTCCTTGACCTTGCGGCCTTAGACGGGAGTTACATTTTCAGCCTGAGGGCCTTTCTGGCCATCTGTGACATCGAACTCAACCTTTTGACCATCAGCCAAAGTTTTGAAGCCATCACCCTGAATAGCGCTGAAATGAACGAACACATCGGGACCATCTTCACGCTCGATAAAGCCAAAGCCTTTCGTTTCGTTAAACCACTTTACTGTACCATTTGTCTTAGACATAATTTTTACCTGTATAGCGACAGGCACCATCTCCTGGTGCCTTTCCATTTATTGTTATTTATGATTTACGTACCGATGACCATGCTGGAACTTCGATCGTGAGCATAAACCCCGCTGACTTCAGCCAGCAAAAATAAGTGTAGCACCATAGTTGGCGATTTACAGGGCCGTTTTGCAACTAGTTTCAGTCAACAGCACCCTACAATGGGCTGATTTTCCTTCGCCGTAGCTTTGCACAGGCCATTATAAGGGCGCGTGTGCGGCACCGAGCAAGCCCGTAACGGCGCTGGTAATCGAGTAAAGCGGCACATTGGCTAGATGATCACGCATTTTCCCTTTGTTCTGAAAACGCTGTACGAAGGTGCTGCTGCGTAAAAAGGGGATCATGTCAGGCAGTACGCCGCCGGCGAGGTAAAGCCCGCCATAAGCGCCGTTGGCGAGCACATAGTCACCGCTTATTGAGCCCAACAGGGCACAGAACGTGTTGAGAGTGAGTGTGCACAGCTCACATTCACCTGTGAGGGCGCGAGCAGATATGACTTCTGGCGCCAGCGGTGGCAGGCTTTGGCCTTGAATGTCGGCCAGCGATTGGTAGAGGCGCTGCAGGCCTGGGCCCGACAAGAGCAATTCAGCGTAAATTTCCCCGTACTGTCGCAGTAGGTAGCGGAACAATTCCAGTTCCACGTCTGTGGCGGCAGCCAACCCCATGTGCCCTGGCTCGCTTGCGCCCGCAATGGGCGCTCCCTCGGTGAGGGTGAGTGTCGCTCCGCCCAGCCCCGTGCCGGCGCCGATCGTCGCCAACTTGCCGTCCGCACCTGGTTTCCCACAGTGCAGGGTTGTCAGGTCGTGGTCAGATAGGTGGGGTAGTGCATGGGCATTCGCTTCAAAATCGTTGATACAGCGCAAAGCGGAGAACTCGAAGCGCTCAGATATATCGCGGCAGGAGAATGACCAGTCGATATTGAACATGGTGACGCGGTCGCCAAAGGGTGGCGCCGCTACGGCCAAGCAACAAACCGTTGGCCGCGGCTCATGCAAGGCGGCTAACCATGCGACGATAATGTCCTCGGGTTGGCCGTAGTCTCGATTGACATAGTGGCTCAGCGCGCGTAGCTCGTTTGTCGATGGGTCGAACAGGGCGAGACGAGTGTTGGTGCCACCAATATCGGCGACCAGCCGATGGGCGCTGGATGTTGTCAGTGGCATAGGCTTAATACACGGGCAGGATCTGCATGATACTGGTGGAACCCGCAGTTCCCATGACGGCACCTTTGGTAAGGATGATAGAGTCACCTTTTTGCAAATACCCGCCATCCATTAAAAACTCAATAGCGCGGCCATCTACTGTATCGTGTTCAAAAGCGGCAGCATCGAAAAACAGCGGCACGACACCCCGGCACAGAGAGAGCTTTTGCAGTGTTTCGCTGCGTTGACTGAGCGCGAAAATAGGCAAGCCCGAGCTTAGACGTGACATGAGCAGTGGGGTGGCGCCGGATTCGGTAAGACAGGCAATGCCGCGCACGTTACTGTATCGGTTGGCGGCGTATATCGCTGACATGGCGATGGCGCTCTGAGCATTGGAAAACTCAGCTTCATGGCGGTATTTGGATCTTCTAGCGACCGGATGACGCTCGGCACCCAGCGCGGCATCTGCCATTGCCTCGACAACTTCTACGGGGTAGTCACCCACAGCAGTCTCTGCTGACAACATAACAGCGTCGGTGCCGTCGAGTACGGCGTTGGCGACGTCAAAGACCTCGGCACGTGTTGGCATAGAACTGCTGATCATCGATTCCATCATCTGAGTAGCGGTGATAACGACCCTGTCCATTGTGCGTGCGAGGGTGATGAGTTCCTTTTGTATGCCGATTAACTGGGCATCACCGACTTCGACGCCTAGGTCTCCACGAGCCACCATCACGCCGTCTGAGGCGATCACGATGCGGTTGAGTAAACCGGCGTCGGCAACCACCTCTGCGCGCTCTATTTTGGCAATGATGGCGGGTTTTAGGTGATGTTGTGCCAATAGTTCTCTGGTTTGGAAGATATCTTCAGCCGCGGAGACAAACGACACGGCCACGAAATCTGGGCTGATCGCGCTCAGGCTATCGATGTCTGTGAGATCCTTTGCGGTCAGCGCCGGCGCTGCGAGGCCACCGCCGAGACGGTTGATTCCCTTGCGTGACCCGAGTTTGCCGCCGATTAGGACGCTACATTCGACCGCTCTAGCCTCGACATTGTCTACCTTCAAGCGAATGCGGCCGTCATCCAACAGCAGGATATCGCCTCGAACGACACTGGAACACAGTGGCTCATACTCCAGCCCTACACCTCGGATATCACCCTCACTGTCACCTAGGTCGAGATCGAGGTGAAAGCGGTCGCCGGCGCTAAGCTCAACAAAGTCGTTGCGAAAGCTTCGGATACGAATTTTTGGCCCCTGCAAATCTGCCATGATGCCGACATATTGTCCTGCGATGCTCGCCTGTTTCCGAATGCGACTCGCCACTAGGGTATGTTGCTCCGTGGTGCCGTGGCTAAAGTTGAGACGAAAAACATTGACGCCAGACCTAATAAGCTTGGCGATGACGTCGTCCGAATCACTAGCGGGTCCGACAGTGGCGACGATCTTGGTTCGTCTGATGACCTTTGGGTTCACGTTGATTTCCGTTGTTAGCGTTTTAACCCGAATACCTCACGGTCGAAAAGCAGACTCTGTATTGGGCAGCAAAAATACAGCCACGATAATGCCCTGTTAGGCGGCGCGGCGCTAGTGCCTGAGGTATTCTGGCAGCGGTTTGTAAGCGCGTATCGCTGGGCTTTGGCGTTAAAATAGAGCGCAGCTTGGCCATGACGAATCTCTAACGCAGACCGCTCTGCCTTGCGCAGCCTTCGCACGACTAAGGCGTATGAGTGATCAACCCTATGTTCAACTTTTTGGGAAAGCCATCAAACGATCCTATCCTTTTGAAGGAAGTCGACCACAATATCGGGAAAATCCGTGAACAGGCCATCCACGCCTGCCTGGTGGATAAGGATGTTCAGTAACTCCGTGAAATTATCAATGCCTTCGGGCAGCTCATCGCGGCGCAGTGTATAGGGGTGCACTAAAAGCCCGCGCGCCTGCGCTAGGTGGACTAATTTGCTGAGCTGGACGTCGCCCGATGCCGTTTTGCCCAAATAAATGTGCGATAGAAACGGGCCGATGCCCTGAGCATAGCTGGCTACGTAAGAGAGTCCCTCTGGCGTGCGGAGGTAGTCGTAGTCGACCGCACTGTCTTCGCCCCAGCTATTGTCGCCAATGAGCTGAATCATTGGCAGGGGTGCCTTTAGGTCGTGGCGCAATTGGCACAGAGTTTGGTCATCGAAGCACTGTAGAAAAACCTGCTCAGGGCGATTCCAATACCCTGTCTCATCCAGCACTTGAAGGATAGCGCCCGACAGATCGTGGCCCTCCTGCCGGTGCCAGTTCGGTGACTTTAGTTCGATATACAGGCCGGTGCGTTGCCCGCGGCTGCGGTCCAGCCCGGCGACCATAACAATTTCTTCAGCGAGGGTGGGAACCTGGAACAAGGCAGGCTGTTCCGGAAAGCGCTCGGTAAAGACGGCAAGCCCGTTACGGTCGATGTCGAGGTGGGTCCGCTCATGGACCCGCAACTGCCTAATCTCTTGCAGGTCAAAATCAAGGGCATAAAATCGCCCATCCGTTCGGGCGCGATTAGGAAAGCACTGCGCTACATTTGTGGTGCTGTCGAGATGGATATCATGCAATACGATGGCGACTCCATCCCTGCTTAACACCACATCCTGTTCGATAAAGTCTGCTCCCATGGCATGTGCCATGGCCTTTGCCGCAAGTGTGTGCTCAGGGAGATATCCGCTGGCTCCGCGATGCGCGATAACGATTGGGCTAGGTGTCTTCATGATGGATCTACAATACGACGGCGAGTGACCAATAGCCATGCGTAACAAAAAAAGCGGGATAGATTGTCTGCATCCTTGCTGATGTTGAGGTCAACAAGCTGTGCTTAGGGAAGGGATACTATCCACGCATCGTCTTCAAACCATTTTTGTCGCATCAATTTTGTCTTTCTCCAGCGCCTCCATCAGCTCGCCAAAAGGGATTGCCAGCGTGAGCGCAACAAGACCTGACAGGATAAGCCTTGTCATTGCTTTACACATTCAAGATTTCCCTCATAAAGTCAAATAGGCAGCGACAAAGTGAGTGGCTACTGGCAGGCTAGCTCAATTACTGGTCCGTAAACGGACGCGCTGTATAACTGTAATTCTGATCAGCACATTAAGCCAAAACCTTTTATGATGCACCGCATACGTAAAGTGATTAGAGGGCAGGCAATGACCATAACGTTTGAAAGGATAGTGATTGCTGTGCCGGAGCTGGATGCGGCAGCCGAGCAGTACCAACGGCTATTTGCGACACCACCTTTTAGGGGTAAATCCCTGCAGGGACGTTCGGTAGCCAGATGGGGCTTGCCTAATACGGTCATAGAACTGGTGCAAAGTGCAGTGGGCCAGTCCTGCGTTCAGGGTCTGGTATTGAGCTTGCCCGAGGCCGAGCCGCAAGAGCAATCGGTGCCTAACGCTATGGGGTTGGATGTCCGTACCTGTGGGGGTCATTCAACGGCTGACTTTCGTCAGCTGCCTAGCGAGGCGCAATACGCAGGGTTATCGGTTGATCACGTGGTGTTGCGTACTAGCGATGCCGAGGCCTGCATTACATTATTTTCCGATGAGCTAGGGGTCCGATTAGCGCTGGATAAGACGGTGCCTGAATGGGGCGGCCGTATGCTCTTTTTCCGCACAGGAAAACTGACGCTGGAAGTGATCGAGTCGGATAAGGATGATTCCGGCGACAACTTCTTTTGGGGCCTTGCTTATCAATGTTCAGATCTGGCGAGTGTCGTTAGCGACTTCGATGCACGTGGCATCGCCGCCTCAAGCATCCGGGACGGAAGAAAACCCGGTACCCTTGTGGCGACACTTAAAAGCCATGACCTTGGGATACCTACATTGCTGATTCAGCCGGCTAAATAACGCAGTTCTTGGCGTAACTTTCGGCCTCGTTGGCGGTCCATTCGCCTTTGGTTTTCGCCGATAAATCTGCGCACCAATTTTCAGAACCCACGGCAGAGCCATCGAACAAACAGTTCTGGGCGTAAGTGGCCGCGTCCGATCCCGTCCATTCACTCTTTGCTTGTTCCTTTTTGATGGCGCACCATTTTTCAGTGCCGGGTTCGGCACTGCATGCGCTGAGTAGAAAAACACTGCCGATAAGAAGAACGCGTAACATAAAATGATTCTCTGTCTTGGTCTTTAGGATTGGGTAACGTAGCCACAATTTTGCTTAGAGCATACCCTTTGAGCGATCTGTGAAAGCATTTTGATGGCCCTTATCATGGTTCGTTTGAGCGCTGCAAAAAAGCAGAGCTACTTTTTTAACTGCATTTTGATCGTACTCTCTGTGGCCTTGCCATACGGCGGCAGCATGCCGCCCAGCTTGGCGATATTGAGGCTGGCCTGACGGTAGATAGACTTGGCGTGACTGAACGTTTGGAAACCTTTGAGGCCATGGTAGGCGCCCATGCCGCTGGGGCCGACGCCACCAAACGGCAAGTCCTCCTGTGCGACTTGCATAACGACGTCATTGATGCAGACTCCGCCGGAGGTGGTGCGACTGATCAAGGCCTCCTCCTCTTGCTTGTCATCACCGAAGTAATATGCCGCGAGTGGGCGAGGTTTGCTATTAATGTAGCTGATAGTTTCCTCGAAATTGTTGTAGGTGCGAATGGGGAGCAGTGGGCCAAACAGTTCCTCTTCCATCATTTTTAGGTCATCCGCCGGTTCGGGGATTAATGTGGGTGGTATTTTCAGCGTGCCCTGCTGGGTACTAAAGTCTTCTTGAGCGGGATTGATAGGAATGATTTTTTGGCCGCGCTCGCTCGCTTCGGCAAGATAGCTATTGAGACGCTCAAAATGACGCTCGTTAATCACCGAGGTGTATTGCGGGTTGTCTAGAATTCTGGGGTACATTTGGGCTACCGCTTTTTGCGCGGCGGCGATGATCTCATGCAACTTCTCCTCTGGGACCAGAAGGTAGTCTGGCGCTAGGCAAATTTGCCCTGCGTTGAGAGTTTTACCGGTCATGATGCGGCCTAGGCTTTTCTCAATATCAGCGCTGCGGGAAATCACCACAGGCGATTTTCCGCCTAGCTCCAGTGTGACGGGGACTAGGTTCTGCGCTGCAGCAGTGAGGATATGACGGGCGATCGAGGTTGCCCCGGTAAAAATCATATGGTCAAAAGGTAGGCGGGAAAATGCTTGGCCGACCTCCGGTCCGCCATCGAATATGGCAACCTCTGCGGGGTCATAGGCTTCGGCGATCATTTCTGCCATGAGTGCAGAAGTGGCTGGAGTAAACTCCGACGGCTTGATCATGGCCCGATTACCTGCAGCGAGGACGCCGGCAAGCGGTGCGAATACCATATTGATTGGAAAATTCCACGGCGCAATAATGCCGACCACACCCAATGGCTGGTATTCGATGCGAGACCGCCCGCCGAGGAGGTTAAACGGGAACATAGTGGGACGTTTTTCCGGTTTCATCCAAGAGCGTAGATGCTTGATGGCGTGTTTCATAGGCGCTATCGCTGCACCGACGTCAGTCAGGAGAGTCACTTCACGCGGGCGGCAGGTAAAATCGGTATTTAGAGCATCCGTTATTCTTTCGTTGTACTTGATTAAAACATCGACGCCGCGCTGTAGCCGGTCAATGCGTGTCTCGGCAGAGACTATACCTTCGCTTAGATAGGCATCACGCTGCATTTGAAGGGCGCTATTCATTGTCTGTTGAGGGTCGCTCAGGGTGGGTATTGGTTGCTCTGCATTCATGGTGTGTTCCTCGCAATGCGATGGTGGCGTGCTTGGGGGGTGCGTTAATGATAGGCAAGTATAGACCTGTGATGTACGAAAATTAACCAGAAAAGTCACTTATTTAACGGTTACACGGACTGAAGCCTAGTCGGGCTTGGCATTCGGGTGATGAAATGGTAAACATTGCCAATGAACTCAGATACCCTGCACCACGATACTCGCACGCCGTCGCCACCCTATGGTTATTCTCGGCTATGCACGCACTCACGAGAGCAGCAAATCCATATTGTGGCGGAGTTCCATTCGCACAAGATTAGGCCCAGTCGAATCGCCTACCGTGTTGGTATTGATATTGCGTTTATTGAGGAACTTATTGCCGGCGAGATAGAGCCGGAGCGTTTTGCTCAGCTGGTCAAATACTATCGCACAGGTCGATATAGACAGCGCCTGCACGAATCGAGCCGAAGCAAGGGTGTTGCGCGCTATGAGCTGCAACAGCAAATCGAACGAGAGTTTGTGCAGGAAACAGATATTTAGCCCCTAGAGATTTGGCAAGGAGTGAATGCAATGAATACCGTAGCGTTGTGGCATGAGATAGTGCGCGATCACGATATGGATCGTCTGGAAGAGCTGCTGGCAGAGGATTGTGTGTTTATGTCACCTGTTGTGCACACGCCTCAA
This sequence comes from uncultured Haliea sp., assembly GCA_913062625.1. GTDB lineage: Bacteria > Pseudomonadota > Gammaproteobacteria > Pseudomonadales > Halieaceae > Marimicrobium. The sequence continues at coordinate 19,962 of CAJXWP010000010.1, forward strand.
AAGGGGCGTGAGCTAACGCGAGCGTATCTAACCGCCGCTTTTAATGTGTTCAATGACAGTTTTTGTTATGTAAAAGAAGTGGTGACACCACAACATGCGGTACTGGAGTTTGTCTGTGATCTGGATGGCATTGTGATTAACGGGGTTGATATTATGACCTTCGATGACGCGGGGAAAATTGTCGAATTTAAGGTAATGGTGCGCCCGCTCAAGGCGGTTAACCTGCTGCATGCGAAGATGCAGGCGATGCTGGAGCAGGGCCAGACTAATAAGCGCGGTTCTTAGGTATTTGCTATCCGAGGAAAGCGTTTGCGGCTGGGTAGTCGTGCCCCCTCCTTTTAGAGCGCTGAGTAGACTGGCACGGCGCTGAAGCGACACCCGCTGCGTTTCCCTGTATACTTTTCGACCGTTTCTACAGTGACTCTCTTACTCCCTTCAAGGTACTCATCATGTCTTCTTTAGATGCGGTAACCAGTTTTGCAGAACTGGAACTGCCCGCGCCCCTGCAACAAGCCCTGGTTGATGTCGGATACGAGACACCATCGCCGATTCAGGCTCGAATCATTCCCCATATGTTAGCGCGTGCGGATGTGCTGGGTCAGGCCCAGACGGGCACCGGTAAAACGGCAGCATTTGCGCTGCCTATTCTTGCCCTGCTGGACCTTAAGTTAAAATTGCCACAAGTATTGGTACTGGCGCCAACTCGAGAGTTGGCTATACAGGTCGCCGAAGCATTTCAGAAATATGCTCGGCATATGCCCGGGTTCCATGTGCTACCTATTTACGGTGGTTCTGATTACACCGGCCAGTTGCGCCAGCTGAAGCGCGGGGTGCACGTTGTTGTTGGCACACCCGGACGGGTAATGGATCACATGCGCCGTGGCTCGCTAGACTTGTCTGAGCTGAAAACGCTGGTGCTTGATGAAGCGGACGAAATGCTGCGCATGGGTTTTATCGACGATGTGCAGTGGATTTTAGAGCAGACGCCACAGGAGCGTCAGATCGCTCTGTTCTCCGCTACGATGCCGGAGGCCATCCGTCGCATTGCTAAACGTCATCTGCGTGATCCGCGAGAAGTTGCGATCAAGGTCAAGGCCGTTACCACCAACTTAATTCGCCAGCGGGTCTGGATGATGGCGGGGATGCATAAGCTTGATGCCCTGACCCGCATTCTGGAGGTGGAAGATTTTGATGGGATGCTGATATTTGTGCGCACCCGAATCCTGACTGCTGAGCTGGCCGACAAGCTGTCAGCGCGTGGTTATTCCGTCGCTGCTTTGAACGGCGATATCCCGCAAAAGCAGCGTGAGCAGACGGTAGAGAAGCTTAAAAACGGCAAACTCGATATCGTTGTCGCTACTGACGTGGCAGCGCGTGGGCTGGATGTGCAGCGCATCAGTCACGTCATCAATTATGATATTCCGTCGGACGTCGAATCCTATATCCATCGTATCGGGCGAACAGGGCGAGCTGGCCGCAAGGGCGATGCTATTTTATTTGCGGCTAGTCGCGAGCGTCGATTGCTCGGTGCAATTGAAAAAGCCACGGGTAATACCTTAGATAAAATGGAATTACCGACAATCGAGGAAGTGACGGACAAGCGGGTTGGAAAGTTCAAACAGCGCATCACGGAAACGCTGGACACAGAAGATCTCGAGATATTCAGGAAACTCGTGCAGGATTACCAGCACGAGTATGGCGTACCTGTGGTGGAGATAGCTGCAGCGCTGGGCATGCTGGCGCAGGGTAAAAAACCATTACAGGATAAAATCAAGGCAGCACCGAAACATGAAAAGAAGAGTGATGCCAGCGAGCCCGGACGCAGTGCAAGCGGCAAGTCTAGGCGGGATCGGGACAATGAGCGAAAACCCTCCGACATCAAACGTTCGAAAGAGGTGAGTGCTAAACCTGAACGCAAGACGCAGACCGATAAAGATAGATTGGATAGCGGCATGGAGCGATTCCGTATTGAAGTGGGGAATACGCACGGCGTCAAACCAGGCAATATCGTTGGAGCAATTGCCAACGAGGCGGAGATTGACAGTGAGCATATTGGCCGCATCGAAATTTTTGATGATCACAGCACTGTAGATCTGCCTGAAGGAATGCCAAAGGAACTCATGAAGCATTTAAAAACAGTGTGGATCAGTGGCCAGCGGTTGCAGATATCTAGGCTTAATTCATCTGAGAAATCATCGCCTGGCGGTGCGGGGAAACGAAAATCCGCAAGTGGCAAGAGTCGAGCTTCGCGTCCGCAAGTGCGATTAGAAGGCGAAACAAAGTCTGAAGGCGATTCTCGGCCGCAATCTCGTGATCGGCGACCTGCGAAATAAATTTTTATTCTGAGACTTATAGAGTCGAGGTGACGTAAGAGAGTGGAGGTAGCTTCATGGCCAAGCCTATTATCGTAGGTATCAGTGGTGCATCCGGGATTGTATACGGCGTGCGAGCCCTGCAGCTGTTGCGCGAGTGTTCGATACAAACCCACCTAGTCATTAGCAAGTCTGCAAAACTCACGTTGCATTATGAGTTAGACCTGTCGCTTGCCGAGCTTGAAGGGTTGGCTACCGAGGTGCATTCTGTCAACCAGATCGGTGCATCCATCGCCAGTGGGTCATTTCCCACTGCCGGAATGCTGATTGCGCCTTGCTCGGTGCGCACTATGTCTGAAATCGCTACCGGTGTTACTTCAAGCCTGCTTACCCGTGCTGCGGATGTGGTACTGAAGGAGCGCCGCAGGCTAGTACTGATGGTCCGTGAGACGCCGCTGCACACGGGCCATTTGCGTACTATGACTCAATTGTCGGAGATGGGTGCGGTGATAGCACCCCCGGTCCCGGCACTCTACACGCGGCCTCAGACATTGGATGAGATAGTCACTCAGACGGTTGGTCGTGCGCTTGACCTTTTTGACCTAGATCTTGAGCAGGTAAAGCGTTGGCAAGGTGGCTAGCAGCGTGCGTATTGTGACGCGTGTTGCCGCAGTGGGTGCCCACTTCTAGTGCCGATTCTGTTCGGCGTTATCCTGTTAGATCTTATTGGTTTTGGTATTGTGATTCCCATTCTGCCTTTTTTGTCGCCCGAGTTGGGCGCAGACAAGATGGATATTGCCCTTATTATCGTGACCTATGCGGTGTGCGCCGGGCTCAGTGGCCCTGTTTGGGGTCGTTTGTCAGACACGATCGGACGCAAGCCCGTTATTATGATTTGTCTGGCCGGAGCCGCCTGTGCTTACCTGATGCTGGGTCTTGCATCACAGTTATGGATGGTATTTGCCGCCCGTGGTTTTGCTGGACTGATGGCGGGAAATTTTGGCGTGGCATCCGCAATGATTGCCGACATTACCACGCCACAGAACCGCGCTCGAGGAATGGGATTAATTGGCGCAGCGTTTGGTTCGGGTATCGTTTTGGGCCCCATGCTCGGCGGCTTGCTGTCTGGAGACGAGGGGAGCTTCGTGTTGCCGTGCATCGTTGCTGGCGGTATGTCGATGCTGGCGATGATTGCCGCAGGAATTTTCCTGCCCGAGTCTCTGCCGCGACAACAGCGGCGCGATAATCATGAGCGACACAAGGCAGGTCAATCAGTCTCCATTTATGGATTGTTAAAGCAGACCGGCAGTCGTCTGCTGGTGTCACAATTTGTCCTCCATCAGGCTGCAGTCAGTTCTATCACGTATATTTTCCCGCTTTGGGTGGGGGACACGCTGGGCTGGAGTGCGAGGGAGGTTGGCATCATCTTCGGTATTCAGGGCGTATTCATGGTGATCTTTCAGGGCGGTTTACTGAGTCCATTGGTGCGATTGCTGGGTGAGTGGCTGTTGCTGCGGCTGGCGATTTCAGCGCTTTTAATAGGCTTACTGGGCGCCGCTTTCGTCAATACTATGTTCGGCATGGTCGGCTCCTTCTTTCTGGCTCTGACAGGTGCAACCTTGTGCATTCCTTTATTGAATACCATTGTGAGCTATACGACGGCCCAATCCTGCCGCGGACGAATGATGGGGATTACGAGCGCGGCTTCTTCCTGGGGGAGAGTGCTTGGGCCTTTATTGGCAGGCACTAATCTCGCATTGTTCGGTTATCGTGGCGCATGGGTAGGCAGCGCGGTTATTGTTTTGATCTATCTGCTGTGGGCCCTGATGCAGAAAACACGACGGGTTGATTTGGAAAACGACGTACCCAAAAGGGTTTAGTCGCGCCGCATTGCTGTGCGGTGCTAACATTCGCGCTTGATTGACAATAAACGCAGGGGAAATAATGGCATGGCGACACAACTTTTTAATTTAACGGGAAAAATTGCTTTAGTAAGCGGGGCTAGCCGCGGCATTGGTGAGGAAGTCGCTAAGCTGCTCGCTGAGCAAGGTGCCCACGTGATTGTTTCAAGTCGCAAGATCGATGACTGCGCTGCAGTGGCTGACGATATTTGCAAGGGCGGCGGGAGCGCGGAGGCCTTTGCCTGCAATGTGGGTACGATGGATCAAATTGCGGCACTCTTCGCGCACATAGGCAAGGCTCACGGCAAGCTGCACATCTGCGTGAACAATGCTGCCACCAATCCGTATTTCGGACATGTGCTGGATACCGATCTCGGCGCATACAATAAAACCGTTGAAGTGAACATCCGCGGCTACTTTTTTATGTCGATAGAGGCCGGCAAGTTGATGCGGGATAACGGCGGCGGCGCTATCGTTAACACCGCATCGGTCAATGCATTGCAACCCGGACCGATGCAGGGAATCTATTCCATCACCAAGGCGGCGGTTGTCAATATGACAAAAGTATTCGCCAAAGAGTGTGCTCCTTTTGGTATTCGCTGTAATGCGCTGTTGCCGGGTCTTACTAAGACTAAGTTTGCAGGCGCTTTGTTTAGCAACGACGATGTTTACCAAGCGGCGATGCAGGCTATTCCCATGGGTCGCCATGCGGAGCCCAGCGAAATGGCTGGCACGGTGCTCTATCTCGTCTCCGATGCCAGTAGCTACACCACCGGTGAGTGCATCACTGTGGATGGCGGTATGACTATCTAGCGCAGATTATTGCAATGGATATTAGGTTTGACGTAGCGGACGCACTGCTCATTTGGCAGCCTTACAAACACATCAGTATACGTATAAGAGACTACCGTTATGACTCAGCCTAATATTCCCGATCAACTGTTGGCAGACTGCCACCATCTCGGGTGGCTTCGCGGATCAGCCGTTCTGCTTAACCGCAACGCCGCCGTTCCTTGGTTTATCCTAGTGCCGCAAACGCAGATGAATGACGTCCTAGATCTGCCCGATGACCAGCGTGAGGCGATATTGGCAGAATGTGCAGCGGTCTCACGGTTTATTAAGCAACAGCTGGGTTTTGATAAAGTGAACTTTGCCGGACTTGGTAACGTGGTTTCGGTTATGCACCTGCATATCATTGGGCGACATTCGAAAGACCTCTGTTGGCCGCAGCCGGTGTGGGGCAATCTCCCTCAAAGTGAACCCTACGCACCCGAACAGTTACGCGAATGGCAGCTTGATCTGATAACAATGGCAGGTCTTGCGCCCGCCACACTGTAGCTTCATAGGTTTAGAGGGTACACGCGGATATGCTTAAAAAAGTCGGAATCACCCAGTCGCTATCGCGCGGGCATCGAGAGGAATTGGCTAGGCACTGCGAGATAATAATACTCGAGGAGGGACAGTCCTTGTCGGGGCTTCTGGCGCGTGATGAACTGTCCGCCTGTCACGGCCTGATTTGTCTATTAATTGATCCGATTACCCGGGCGGTAACTGATGCTATGCCGAAGCTGGAGTTTGTTTCTAGCGTATCAGCGGGCGTTGATCACATTGATATACAGGCATTGACCGAGCGGGGAGTTCCCGTAGGACATACGCCCGGAGTCCTCGTTGCGACTACTGCGGACGCAGCATTTGGGTTGTTATTAGCCGCAGCTCGACGTTTGGTGGAAGGTGATCGCTTCATCAGGGAGGGCAACTGGCGTCCGGATAATCGATGGTCTCCAGACTTTTTCCTCGGGAAGGACGTCAGCGGTGCGACTCTGGGCATCATTGGTCTGGGTGCTATTGGCCAGGCGGTGGCGCGTCGTGCTGCGGGTTTTGATATGCGCGTGATCGGCTGGACGCCTTCAGGGCGTGAGGTGCCTGGCGTGGACAGTGTGTCCCTCGAAACACTGTTGTCACGCAGTGATTTTGTCAGTGTTCATCTGGCACTTACCAGCAGCACCCGCGATTTTCTCGACGCGGACAAAATTGCCACAATGAAACCCGGCGCGGTGTTGGTGAATACCGCACGAGGAGGCATCGTGAACGAGCTAGCGCTCGCTCAGGCTTTGGATTGCGGCCATCTCTATGCGGCGGGATTGGACGTATTTGAAAGCGAGCCTGTGTCACTGGACAGCCCGCTGTTGCAGCATCCTAGAGTTGTCGTTGTGCCTCACATCGGCAGTGCGACCACCCTGACCCGGGCAAAAATGCTAGAGCTTGCAGTGCGTAACGCCGTTGCAGGTCTTCAAGGGCAACGCATGCCGCATTGCGTTAACCCGCAGGTTTACCCCCTTGCGGATGAGGGATGAATTAGGACTGAGGTGCTTGCGGTAATGACTTTAGTGCCCGTTTCAGATATGCCGTAAGGTTGTCGCTGATGCGCGATGCGTCAATGTTGTTGGCATCCTCTATTATTTTGGTCAGGGTAACGCGCCATATTTCTTGGTTACTTGTCCTGTCGTTAAATTGAAGGATGATATTGTTAGTTTCTTTCACGCCGCCCAAGGCGATAGCATTATCCACGCTGGCCTGATCGATCTGACGGTTAGGTGTGACGTTTGGATAGGGTGAAATGTTGCTCGCTAAATTGCTGGCTTCTCCTTGGACCATGCCATTCATCAGGATATAGCCCACTGTGAACTGCGCCTGCTCTGGATTCAGGACATAACCTTTGCTCTGAAGGTCTGCATTCACTTCCCGACGCATCATCGGATCAATGACATACGCTGGGTCAGAATTCCTAACGCCAATCGGCAGGGGGTCTGTGCGCCATTTATAGTAGAGATAATTGCCGGCGATGAAGCGGTCAGTGTCGGCCGGCTGTATCTCGACCCCAGCGCACCCTAGCAGTGTGAGTGACAATATTCCGGTCGCTAGGATATGAGTGATCCGCATGGTATTCCTCTGGTCGTAGCCGCAGTTGGGTATAAAACGGGTGCCCCGGCGTGGTTTAGCCGGATCGATTGCATATGGTAGCAGGCTGCGTGAGGGTCGGCCATAGAGTTGACGTTTTGTAATTTTGTCAGGTGATTCGTTTATGGCAGTTTGTTACGCTTTAGACATAACTAAAAGTTATTTCTAAAGGCTGCAATGATTTCTCGCAAGTTAATCCGCACTGATCTTAATTTGTTAGTCGCATTACAAATTCTTCTGGAAGAGCATAATGTCACGCGAGCGGCAGAGCGATTGTCCGTCTCCCAGCCGGCGATGAGCAGGACGTTACAAAAATTGCGCGATGTGTTTGAAGACGAGCTTTTCACCCGCACGGCGCATGGCCTCGTGCCAACCCCGCGCGCCGAAGAATTACGTCGAGAGCTTCCCGCTCTGCTGGAAAGCATAGAGCATGTGTTAGGTGACGCGGCCTTCAGCCCCGAGACCTATGCTGGCTCATTCAAGTTGTTGATGCCACCCATCTTGTGCGAGTCGCTGCTGCCGAGTCTGATGGCGGAATTATCAATCATTGCGCCGCTTGTGCAGATCATCATGGCCGAGGTGCCACCCAATTATGAAGAGCTATTGAGAAAGGGTGAGGCAGACTTTGCTGCTTTCGTCTCTCTTGAGACGGAGCGGGACATTCATGCAGAGCCCATTGCGGCCATCGCACCGCGTTGTTACATGCGTGTTGGTCATCCCTTGGAGGACAAACAGATGGATTTACAAGATTTTCTCGCCTATCCACATGTGCGTCTTTACCTTCCTGGCTTGAAACGGGACAACGCCAGTATGGTCGATGATGTACTCGGCCAGTATGGTGTGCTTCGCAACATCGTTCTGGAAACAACGCAGTTTTCCTCGGCCGTTGGTGTACTTACCCGCACTGACTCGTTACTGGTGGCCAATGCGGGGTTTCAAGAGAGCGGGCTCTATCATGAGCGCATCTTGGGTCAAGAGTTGCCAGCAGAGTTGCAGCGAATGATCCGTAACACACACAGCAGCAACAGAGGCAAGATGTCGCTTATGCGTCACACCCGCACTTCACGCAGCGCACCTCACCAGTGGATGCGGACATTACTGATGAATATTCTGACTCGTTCGCCGGCTGCGGAAGCGCCTGCCAACCCTTTGTGATGTTGCATTGGTTGCCTGTTTTTATTATGCAGCGGTCTGCGCTGGCCAAGAAATAGCAATATAGCTCATAATAAGCCTACTCTATTTTCTTTCGAGTGCGCTCTGGGCGTCTGTTGCCCGGCGCTCATATTTTGAACACTTTGGTTATGTGAGGGCAGCCGCCGGTTGCACCCGCGTCAGCAGCGAACAGCGGAGCTTAGGGCAATGGACGACAATCAGGAACTGATAATGGCCAAAGAGGAAGTGGCTTTGATGATGGCACGCGCCCGAGCGGCTCAGGAGCAGATCGTCGATTACACTCAGGAGCAGGTGAACGAACTGATAACTGCTATGGTCTGGGCGGTTGGCCGTGAAGACCGCTCAGAAGAAATCGCTCGGTTAGCGATTGATGAAACGCAACTCGGTAATTACGAGGGTAAGTACCTCAAGATCCATCGCAAAACTCGCGCCACCTTGGTGGACATCATCGGAGATAAATCGGTGGGCGTGATCGAGGAAATTCCGGAGCGCAATATTGTGAAGATCGCCAAGCCGGTGGGGGTCATCGGTGCGTTGTCGCCGTCCACTAACCCTGAGGCGACCCCCGTCATCAAGGCCATCTCTGCGGTCAAGGGCCGCAATGCCATCATTGTCGCGCCGCATCCACGCGCTAAGCTGACGAATAAGAAAATTTGCGATTATATGCGCGAGGCTATTGTTGCGATGGGTGGGCCGGCAGATCTGGTCCAGAGTATTGATGTTCCCTCACTGGACAAGACCAATGAGCTGATGCGGCAGTGCGACCGTATTTTGGCAACTGGCGGTGCTGCCATGGTGAGTGCAGCCTATTCCTCTGGCACTCCAGCGCTCGGTGTAGGGGTCGGTAACGCCGTCATCACGGTCGATGATTCCGCCGATCTTGATGAGGCGGCAGAAAAAATCCGGCTGTCGAAAACGCTGGATCTGGCAGCGTCATGCTCTTCGGACAATTCTGTACTCGTATTTGAATCAGTCTATGACGATTTTTTGGCCAAGCTCAAGCAGGTGGGCGGTCACGTCATTGAAGGCGAAGACAAGGAGAAGTTGCAGCGCGTCTTATGGCACGACGGCCACCTCAACCCTGGCATTGTTGCGCAGCATGCTGTGGCTATCGCCGGCCAGGCTGGGATTGACCTGCCTGAAGGCAAACAGTTCCTAATCGTCCCAGAAACCGGTTGTGGTCCGGACTACCCATTCTCTGGCGAGAAGTTGACCGTTACCATGGCCTTTTACAAGGTTGCGGACATTGATGAAGCCATCGACTTAACTAACCGGATTCAAGCCTATCAGGGCCAGGGCCATAGCTGTGGCATCTACTCTTACAATGAAGACAATATCATGAGGTTGGCGATGGCCACCCGCACGTCTCGGGTGATGGTCAACCAACCGCAGTCCGCGTCAAACAGCGGTAACGTCTGGAACGGAATGCGCCAGACATTTTCCCTCGGTTGTGGTTCATGGGGTGGTAATGGCATCAATCACAACATTACCTGGCGAGACCTGATTAACGAGACCTGGGTTTCCAAGCCACTGGCTGTCAATAAGGTCATCCCCCCTGATGACGAACTCTTTCGTGCTGTGATGGGAAGATTTTAAAGCGGCTACGCAGATCCAAGGAGACCGATATGGATTTTTCTCTGACAGAAGACCAGCACGCATTTATTGCCAGTGCACGCGCATTTTCAGCGGGCGTACTGGCACCCAATGCATCGATGTGGGATGCACAGGCGATTTTTCCTAAAGACGCGCTGCGCCAGGCAGGCGAGCTGGGGTTTATGGGCATGTATGCCCCAGAGGCTGCCGGTGGCTTGGGTATGAATCGTCTCGATGCCAGTATGATTGTCGAGGAGTTATCCAGGGGTTGCACCGCGACTGCGGCGTTTCTCACTATTCACAACATGGCGACGAGTATGGTCGGCAAATACTGCACTGATCGGGTCATCGAGCAATGGTGTCCGGACCTTGTTCTGGGGACGAAGCTTGCGTCTTATTGCCTGACCGAACCGGGTGCAGGTTCGGATGCGGCCTCACTGGCAACTCATGCGGTGCGAGAGGGTGATGATTACATCGTCAGTGGCACCAAAATATTTATCTCTGGGGCCGGAGACACCGACGTTCTAGTGGTGATGTTGCGTACTGGGGACAGCGGCCCAAAGGGTATTTCAGCGCTACTGATTCCTGCTGATGCCGCCGGCATCTCCTATGGTAAGAAGGAAGACAAGATGGGTTGGAATGCCCAGCCCACGCGCTCGATTACTTTTGATCAGGTGCGGGTGCCGGTCGCCAATCGGCTGGGCGCTGAAGGCCAGGGCTTTACGATTGCGATGGAAGGCTTGGATGGCGGCCGTATCAATATTGCCACCTGCAGTGTCGGCACGGCTCAGCAAGCGTTGGAAGAAGCCACCGCTTACGTTCGTGAACGCAAACAATTTGACACGGCGATTGCAGACTTTCAGTCGACACAATTTAAATTGGCGGACATGCTCACCGAACTCGTGGCCGCACGGCAGATGGTGCGCCTCGCAGCCCATAAACTGGACACTGAAGACTCTCAGGCCTCGACCTATTGCGCGATGGCGAAGCGGTTTGCTACCGACATAGGCTTCAATGTTTGTAACGATGCTCTGCAATTATTTGGTGGCTACGGTTATATAAAGGACTACCCGATGGAGCGCCACGTTCGCGATACTCGTGTGCATCAAATTCTTGAGGGTACGAATGAAATCATGCGGGTGATTGTTTCCCGCCGACTGTTAATGGATGGAGCACTGGAGGTTATCAAGTGAGTCTAAGCACATCAGGCAAATTGAAAGTAGAACTGCGGGGGCACACGGCTCTCATTACAATAGACAACCCTGGTGCCAACACTTGGGACACAGAGAGTCTACCCGCGCTTAAAAATTTAGTGGAAAAATTGAACGGTGAAAAAGGCGTGTATGCCCTTGTCTTGACGGGCGCTGGAGAAAAGTTTTTTTCCGCCGGAGCAGACCTCAAGCTGTTCTCCGATGGGGACCCGATAACTGCCGGCAACATGGCGCAGCTGTTCGGAGAAGCGTTTGAGGCCCTAGCAGACTTTCGGGGCGTGTCCATTGCTGCGATTAATGGGTTTGCCATGGGCGGAGGCCTAGAAGTTGCGATGGCCTGTGACATTCGTATCGCCGAGGAACAGGCGCAGATGGCGTTACCGGAAGCGAAGGTGGGTTTGTTACCCTGTGCGGGCGGAACGCAGCGCCTGTCATGGTTGGTTGGAGAAGGCTGGGCAAAACGTATGATTCTTTGCGGCGAGCGTGTCAATGCGTCTACGGCGGAGCGTATTGGTTTGGTGGAAGAAGTTGTCTGCAAGGGTGAAGCCCTCGCGCAAGCGCTTGCGCTGGCGGAGCAGGTCGGCGAGCAAAGTCCGACGTCAATCGCTATCTGTAAACGCTTGGTGCACAGCGGCCGCAATACTGTGCTTGCTGCTGGCTTGCAGAGTGAGCGTGACCTGTTTGTGGAGTTATTTTCTACACAGGATCAGCGTGAAGGTGTGAATGCTTTTCTGGAAAAGCGCAAGCCCGTCTGGAAGAACTGCTAAGGAGCATTCTTATGTCTGAAGCATCCGTAATCTTTCAGGAACTGCCTGCAGCTTCCGGAAAACTCGGTCGAGTAACGCTGAATGTAGCGGCTACGCTGAATTCTCTCACATTGGAAATGGTCGATCTGTTGCAAGAAAAACTGGATGTCTGGCTGCACGATGATGCCATCTCCGCTATTTTTATTGACGGCGCTGGCGAGAAAGCCTTTTGCGCCGGAGGCGATGTGCAGGCGCTGCATCGATCTGCGGTCGCCACGCCCGGCGGTCCCTGCGATTATGCAGAGAAGTTTTTCGCGCGGGAATATAGATTGAACTACACGCTTTATACCTATCGCAAGCCAATCATTTGTTGGGGCCACGGCATTGTGATGGGTGGCGGTCTGGGTGTGATGGCCGGATGTTCGCACCGGGTGGTGACTGAAAAAACGCGCATCGCTATGCCTGAAGTCACGATTGCCCTGTTTCCCGATGTAGGTGGCACCTGGTTCTTGAATCATATGCCAGCAAGCTCCGGGCAGTTCCTGGCCCTGACCGGCGCATCAATCAATGCTGCAGATGCGCTCTATACAGGCATTGCTGATCGCTTTATTTCCAGTGAGCGTAAATCCGAAGTGTTAGCACAGCTTCTGTGTCAGGACTGGGAATCGGAGCCTTCGACTCATCATGCGTTGGCTCATTATGTGTTGCGTTCGTTCGCAAAACAAAGTGCTGATCAGTGTCCGGTCGGTCAAGTTGAGTCCCATCTAAGGTCTATCAATACCTTGTGTGACGGAGATGACATCCATGGGATTATCGACAATATTGTGTCTTTGCAGACGGACGACCTGTGGTTATCCAAGGCCAGTGAAAGTTTGTCTCACGGATCTCCACTTGCCGCACTATGGATTTCGCGGCAGTTGATAGCGTTGCGCCATGCCTCACTGAAAGAGGTTTTTCAGTCTGAAATACAGCTGGTCACCAATATTGTCCGACACCCGGAGTTTGCAGAGGGGGTCCGCGCCCTATTGATCGATAAGGACCGCAGGCCTTCATGGCAGTATCAATCCTCGCGTGACGTGCCGGCAGATGTGTTGGCAGCTTTCTTTGATGCGCCCTGGGATATTAACCCTTTGGCTGATCTATAATTTGTAACTGTTAGAGGGATAACGTCATGGCAGCTGTAGCGTTCATTGGTCTTGGCAACATGGGCGGCCCAATGGCCAGCAATCTAATCAATGCCGGGCATGCGGTTGTTGTTTTTGACCTTTCGCAGGCCGCCTGTGACCGGTTGCAGGTACAGGGGGCCTCTGTCGCCGGTTCAGCGGTGGAGGCCGTGGCCAGAGTTGATTATGTCATTTCGATGCTTCCGGCGGGCAAGCATGTTGCTGAAATTTATCTCGGAGATAACGGTTTGTTGTCAACACTGGGCGCTTCTGTCACCGTTCTTGATTGCAGCACCATTGATGCTGCGACTGCGCGGCGAGTCGGTGAGGCGGCGGCCGAATTGGGCATAGGCTTTATGGACGCGCCAGTTTCAGGCGGAGTGGCCGCGGCTGCGGCAGGCACCTTGGCATTTATGTGCGGTGGCGGCGCTGACACGTTTGAGAAGGCGCGAGTGATTCTGAAAGATGTGGGTAAAAATATCTTTCACGCTGGCCCTGCAGGTGCGGGGCAGGTCGCCAAAGGTTGTAATAATATGCTCCTAGCTATTCACATGATTGGGACCTGCGAGGCACTGGAAATGGGAGCGCGCAATGGTTTGGATCCAAAGATATTGTCTGAGATTATGCTGGCCAGTTCCGCGCGCAACTGGTCATTGGAAGTCTATAATCCCTATCCCGGCGTTATGGACACCGCCCCAGCGAGCGACGATTATCAGCCAGGATTCATGGTTGATTTGATGGTTAAAGATCTGGGTTTGGCGATGGAAATTGCACAGCAATGTGATATCGATAATGCCATGGGGCAATTGGCCGCAGAGCTTTATGGCCAGCATCAACGGTCTGGTAACGGGAAACGTGACTTTTCCAGTATTTTGCAGAAATTGCAAAACGAAGTTGCCCCTTAAACCAGAAGCCCCCGTAGCCAAACAACACGGAAACAGTTTCAGTGTAGGGTCTGATTACACCAGCATTGACCCCCTGTCCAGGTCACAGGTGTTTGGCAACGCAGTTCAAGCGGCGACGTGTTGCAAGGTGAGCATGGCGGAGTAGGCAGCGCATTCAGATTGGCCTATTCGGACATGGATCAGGCGCTCTCTAAGGCGTAATTTGAGGCATTACAAATCACTGCAGGGGGTTAATATGTCATTTGTCACCGTGGAAAAACCGCGTCCTTACATCACGCTTATTACTTTGAATCGACCTGATCGCATGAATGCTATGGCTTTTGATGTGATGGTGCCTTTCAAAGAAGCACTGGAAGAGGTTAGTTTTGACAACGATACTCGGGTCGTGATCGTGACGGGCGCGGGTGCGGGTTTCTGCGCCGGCGCTGATCTGCAAGACCCCGGCTGGTTAGCGATTTTTGACGGTCTGACTATTCCTGGTATCGCGCGTCGGGCCATGAGAATTTTAGATGATGTGGTCAAGGCAATTCAAAATATGCACCAGCCTGTCATTGGCGCCATTAACGGTCCAGCCATTGGTGGCGGATTCTGCCTTGCCATGGCAACCGACATTCGTTTGGCTGCGGATAGTGCGTACTTTCGCCCAGCGGGGATTAACAATGGACTGACGTCCGCCGAGTTAGGTTTGAGTTATTTGCTGCCGCGGGCGATAGGAACCAGTCGTGCTTTTGACATTATGTTGACGGGCAGGGATGTGGACGCCCAGGAGGCACAGCGGATTGGCATGGTGTCGAAGGTTGTGCCTCAGGAAGCATTATTAGAGGAATGTTATGCCATTGCCGAGCGTATCAATGGGTTTAGTCAGTTGGGCGTGGAGCTGAGTAAACAGATGCTGTGGGCAGGCATGGATGCGGGCAGTTTACACTCTCACATGAATCATGAGGGACATGCTCAACTGTTCGTGCGCATGACCACCAAAAATTTTGAAGAGGCGATTAAGGCGCGTAAGGAAGGGAGGTCTCCAGACTTTAAAGACTAGGCACAATACGGATCCGAAGAGTGAAGTTCGTAAGCGGGAGGAGATTTTCAGCGGTCGACGGTTCTAACAAAAAGGCCTTGCAGTAGCGGTGAGTCTTTACTTTGCGAGAGCCACAGGATTGCCGGGGCAAGTGTCGGAACAATGAGTACGCTGAATTGGTAAGATATCGCGATCACCTCCGCGTTGGGAACGAAAACCCCCGCTTGATTAAAAAAGGGTGCGCCAACGTTGACCATCAGTGTCTTCAGGCACAGACACACGAGGCCGCATATAAACAGTACATAGAGAATGAGCACACCCCACAGGTAGTCAGCCAGATAGGTTTTTCTCTGCGTGGCAAAATGTAGGGCCGTATAGAAGGGTAAAGAGTAGGAAAGAACTCGTGTGTTTATCTGGAACCCTAGGCGATAGTCGGCCTGACTTAAGGGAATAAGCTGTCCGGCTTTCTCACCGAATTCTGTCATTAAAATGGCCTCCGGGCCACTGGCACTGAGCGCGTTCACTACATCGGGAAACCAGTTACTGAGCAGGCTGCCGGCAATGCCGATAGCGGGCAGTCCTATTGGCGCATTAGCGACGGTCCAGAGTCCAAAACATGGAATCAGAAGAGCAAATACGAACAGTAAAAACTGTCGCATGTGATGGGGTTCAACCAACCGTAGTCTCCAGAGGCTTCGCCTGCGTTGACAGGTAGCGCAGGTAAACAATAAAAACGACCAACACGTCCAGCATGATTAAGGCGGGCCAAAGGTATAGATGTATCCAAGAAAAATATTCCATATTCCAGTCGCCTAGATAAAATAGACTAATAATACGTACAATATTTAGTACCTGTATCGCAAGAAATCCCAAGGCAATGGCGATGGCGCGAGCTCGCCAGCTGGCAGGGAAAGCGCATATAGCGGCAATTAAGACGATAGTGGCCTCTACGCCGTTGCAACCCGCTTCGATTGAAACTGCAAATCCACTGTCTTTGAATTGTAGAATTTTTCCATAAGCAACGACAGAACTGTCGAAAGGTAAAATAAGAACAGCGCTAAGACGAGCCAACATTGCGGTAAACGGGACAATAACGTGTTCCTGAACCGGAGCGAGTAATTCGAGTGTGAACAGTGCTAGCAGTATGAGCAAAAAAGTCGTTACAAATCGCAGCATGTATTTAGGCTTAAGTGACAAAATTGAATATTAGCACGTTGCCACTGGTCTCGACTATCGATTGTCACGCCGAGTGTATATAGCACAACATGGGCTGATTCTCGATACTGCCTGAGTAGTCCACGCGCGCTCATGCCCATCGCTCTTTGGGGCGTGATGAGGAAACTTGTCATCAGCTAAAAATGAATCGAACTGACCTTGTACTACTGCACAGAGATTCTGCAGTGCGGTGATTGGAAGTGAATCGACTGTGCCATTGTCTGGCGGCGGAACAAGATTTCTCAGGCCGATTGCGTCCATGTTTGGCGTGATGTTGATTCTGATTCTGATTCTGTAGTTCTTAGTGACCACCTTATTGTGCTGTGATGCCACCGAGCTAGAAATTGAACAACAGCTTAATAATAAAAATAATAAGTACAAAGTTTAGCACTCTTCGGATCGTGCGTTCGCCCCCGCTAATAGTGAAACGGGCGCCTAAATAGCCACCTATCGAGTTCCCAACGGCAAGCGCAATGCCGATCATCCACGCCAACTCAATCTGACTGGCGAAGATTAGTAGCGCGACAATTGTGTAGACGGCAACGATAAAGACCTTGTGCATGTTCGTTCTCACCAGATCGAGCCCCATCACTCGATTAAGAACAGGCATGATAAGGAAGCCCACACCAAGCTGAATAAATCCTCCCCAGAAGCCTACTACGACCATAAGCAAGTGGCCATTTCGAAGTTGCCTGCGCGTCGGCTGATAGTTTTCAGACTGTTGTGCTGTGCGTTTTTCGAAATACATCACCAGCATAACGCCCACCATGATTAGTGCGAGTGCGCGATTGAACCAGACGCCCTGTAGCTGGACCCCAAGTATTGCCCCTACCACAGCGCCAGGGAGGGCACATGCCGCAAGGGTCATGCTGAGTCGGAAATCCCCAAAACCGCGGCGAGCAAAGGTCGCAATGGCGGTAATATTCTGTGCCAGGATTGCGATGCGGTTGGTGCCGTTGGCAACGGGGCCAGGCAAGCCCATGAAAACCATCACCGGTACGGTCAGGAGCGAGCCTCCGCCAGCCATAACATTAAGAAATCCTGCCGCGGCCCCCACCGCAACGAGAAGGCCTGCCTGCCAGAGGTCGAACTCCACGGTTAACTTTCCGTCCAGGGTTCGCGCATGGTGACGAGTTCCTCTGCTGTGGTCGGATGAATGCCAATCGTTGTGTCAAAGAGTGCTTTGGTGGCTCCAGCACGCATGGCGATCGCGATGCCCTGTAGGATTTCTCCCGCATCGGGGCCCATCATATGTACGCCGACTACCCTGTCGGTGTTGGCATCGACAACGATTTTCATGAAAGCTTTTTCATCGCTACCACTCAGTGTGTGTTTCATGGGTCTAAAGCTGGATTTGAACAGCCGGATATCTCCAAATTTCGCGCGAGCCTCCTCTTCAGTGAAACCTACGGTGCCGATGGTGGGCTGACAGAATACGGCAGTCGGTATGAAATCGTAATCTACTTGCTGCTCCAAGCTACCGAAATTACTTCGGGCGAAGGCCATACCTTGGGCGAGAGCAACCGGGGTGAGTTCGATGCCTCCGGTCACATCTCCGAGGGCAAAGATAGTGGGTTCACTGGTGCAAAATGCTTCATCGACTGTTACTGCACCGTGCTCACTAATGCGCACATTGACATTCTCCAGCCCGAGACCCTCAAGGTTCGCCTTGCGCCCGGTAGCGTACAGCACCGCATCAGCTTGCAGTTCAGATCCGTCTGTCAGCCTAACCTTTAAGTTCTCGCCATCGGGGGTGATTGTCTGCACATTGACTTCGAAGCGGAGGTCTACCCCTCTTTTGCGGATTTCCTGAGCGGCGTGAGCGCGAATATCGGCGTCGAAGCCGCGCAAAAATAACGGACCCCGATAGAGTTGTGTTGTTTGCGCCCCGAGGCCATTAAAAATGCCTGCAAACTCCACCGCAATGTAGCCGCCTCCGACAATCACTAGGCGCTGTGGAAAGCTCTTTAGATCGAATATTTCATTCGAGCTGACGGCGTATTCACTGCCTTCAAAGTCCGGAATATGGGGCCAGCCGCCCGTCGCTATCAGTATTTTTTCAGTCGTATAATGCTTGTTTCCGACCGCCACAGTGTTGGCATCCACGATGCTAGCACGCCCGTCAATGATCTGCGCATTTGCGCCTCCCAGCAGGTCGCGGTAGATTAAATTCAGGCGAGAAATTTCAGTTTTCTTATTATCTCGCAGTGTGGCCCATTCAAAGTGCGGCTGCTCACTTTCCCACCCAAAACCGCGGGCGTCATGGAAACCTTTGCCGTACTGGGCGGCATAGACGTAGAGTTTCTTCGGGACGCAGCCGACATTGACACATGTGCCTCCCATATAGCGATCCTCTGCTATAGCTACCCGTGCGCCAAATCCTGCTGCCATGCGCGCCGCTCTCACGCCCCCCGAGCCGGCTCCGATGACAAACAGATCAAATTCAAAATTGCTCATGACTTTTGTCCTCAATGATAAAGCATAAGTCTAGCAGGCTGTGTTTACCTCACGCCAACACGCTCGGAGGTATGAAGCGTTCAACTGATACGCTGATTGGTTGTCTAGAGCTAATAGACAAGTGTCACCTGACCTGTTGTTTTATCGCCTTGCGCTAGAATTTTTTTCTACTTCAATTTACTATAGACATTCTAAACGTATGAATACCCTTCGGCAAAAAAAAATGATAAAGGAAAACAATAATGATGTTTTATAGGGCAGTCAAAAAATTGCTGCTCATTTGGACTGTTGCGATGCTTGCTGCAGTTTCCGCGCAGGCCGAAAGCGCGACACCGACTTATGATGAAGTCGTTCTGAAGGATGGCTCGCGACTCATCGGTACGGTGATGGCGGCCAAGGATGGGCTTATGACCCTTAAGACGACTTTCGCTGGTACGCTCAGTATTTCTATGGATCAGATTGTGTCTGTCAATAGGCGAAATCCGGTTGTTGTACTTTTGGCAGACGACACAGTCCTTCGTGGCACCTCGCTGATTATCAATCAAGAGAACTTAGTACTTCCCGATTCTGCGCAGACCTACCCAATTGGAGATTTGCAGGCGCTTAACCCAGAACCGTGGGAGCTCGGAAATGGATACCGGTGGACGGGGGCGGTTAGCTTTGCTTTGGCTATACAGCGAGGAAACACCGATACTGACGAGCTGGACTTCAAGCTGCATCCGGTGTGGCGCAGCAAACGAGATCGCTACACAGTGAAATGGTCTGGAGAGAAAGATGAGACTAACGGTGAAGAGAGTGCCGACAATTGGCGGCTTGTTGGGAAATATGACTACTTCTTGACTGATCCGAACTACGTTGGACTGATCGTCTCCGCCGAAAAAGACAAATTTCAGGATCTCGATATTCGCTATTTTGCGGGTCCTTATTTTGGCAGCCAGTTTTACGATAAGCCAATTTTTGCCCTGAGCGGTGAGCTTGGACTTTCCTATGTGACTGAGAAATATAATATCGCCGAAGAAAGGCAGTATTGGGCAAGCAACTGGAACTTGCATATAACGAGTAATTATCTGGGCGGTAAGTCGGCGCTGTATTTTGATCAGGCAGGAATTTGGAGCTTGGAGGATACCTCCGATATTATTGTTAATTCCACGTTTGGGCTGTCTTTTCCGCTCAAGTGGGATTTAGAAGCGGCAGCTGAAATGTTGTTTGAATATGACTCTGACGCTGTGGAAACTGTAGAGGATCTGGATCAAACGTATAAAGTCCGCATAGGCTATACCTGGTGATGAAATAGCCCTTGGCTTGTCCCACGGCACTGTGCGTAAGACATCGCGGTATTGCATCTATGCAGTACAGTCGTAAAAGTGGTTCACTGAATTAAGTGCGCGTAGAAAAATTTTTATTCAAAAGTGGCGATAGACTTTTTTTAGAAATGGCATTAATAGACTGTAAGGGCAGGGTATAGATGAAAAAATAGACGTTACATCTTTGTGATTTAGTAATACACTAAAATCGTACTATAAATGTTCTATATGGAGTGTCCTCATCATGTTAGAAAAAGAATTAGCCCAAGCTGCAAAATTGGCAGAAAATGCGCATAAAAAAGTAGAGCAGATTCGCAAGAAGTTGGTCTCTGATTCGGAAAAGGCGCATGTCCGTGTAAAGCGTGAACTCGCCGCTTCACGCAAGAGACATCAGACTGCTAAAGCTAGGTTGAAAAGCGCTAAGGTTGCACTTCGAAAAAAGGTAACACCTGAAAACAAAAAGAAAGTTGATCTGTTGGTGAAGCAGGCGCAAGAGTTTGGAGAGTCACTGTCGAAGGCCGCTGAGACGGCTTATGATGCTGCCGAAAAATTCGTGGCGGTGAAGACTGAGGCTGTTCTAGCCGATCGTAAAGCCAAGGCTGCAAATCAAGCAGCGAGTTTGGTTGAAAAGGCGGCAGCCAAGGCCAAGAAGAAGCCCGCTGCGAAGAAAAAGGTCGCTGCTAAGAAGAAGCCCGCCGCCAAGAAAAGGCCCGTAACTAAGAAGAAAGTTGTCGTGAAGAAGAAACCCGCTGCAAAGAAAAAAGTTGTCGCGAAGAAGAAGCCCGCTGCAAAGAAAAAAGCGCCAGCCAAGAAAAAGGCCGCCTGATAGAGGCGTGTTAGCGGCGTCCGACTTAAATCGGCGCCGCTTTTTTGTCCGAGCCTCAAACCCTGGTTAAAGCTGGTTTACCTCGCTTCTGCCGTCTTTTAGCCTTGTCCTTGCCCTAATCCCTTATGGTTTTGAGCATGCCTAGTTTGGCGTTGGATTGTTCGATACTGTTAGCAGCAGGCAGTGTGACAAGGTATCCCACGGGGAAGTTCAGGTCTTTTATGTTACTGTCCACTTCGATTTGAATCGGCTGATCCGTAGTTAGCCATGCGCCGCAGGCTTCACCGGCATCGCAGATGACGAGGTCATTGTCAGCGTCGGTTCCGGCTATAATTTCATAGCGCCCAGGCGAAATGTCAGAAAATTGAAAGCGATAACCGGTCTTGCTACTACGAGCGCTGACTTCCGCGACAACGTCATCCAGTGCAGGGTCATAGAGAAGAATGTAGATCACGCCAAGATCTGCCGCAGTGTCCGCTCCACCTTCTGAGGCTAGGATCTGAATCCTCAGGTTATTTTTTGAGGATTGGGCGTTAATATCTGCCGCATAGACTCCTGCAGGGAGATTGGCCCTATCCACGGTCACCTCGTACTCACCCAGGCCAGCGGCATCCACGTTTACGGGCACAATTTGTAGCCAAGACGCAGAAACAGACAGGGATTCCAATGTCAGGTCGCCTTTGCCACCGTTGCGCAAAACCAGATTCAATGTTGTGGTGGTGCTTCCAAAGTTCAGAGTGTTGGTCGAGGCGCTCAGGAGCGGGCGATCAGCAGGGCTGTTGCCGTTTGCCTCCACAGCAGCAAGCACAGAGCGCTGCGCATTAATGATGCCATAACCGAACAGGTCATCCCTGCCCGGAAGGCCGACATCGTCGGTGAGCGTCCCAGAAGCTAACAGAGCGTCTATATCTGAAGGCGTGAGCGCTGGGTTGACACTTTTCATCAGCGCAAGAACGCCCGCGACATGTGGTGCTGCCATTGAGGTGCCACTGAGGAAAGTGTACACATAGTCGATACCGTCGCCGTTGACGCTGCCATCTGTGCTCAATACGCCATCGGGATAGCCGTCACCGTTGAGGTCGACACTACTGTCACCGCCGGGAGCGCCCACGTCAACGCCGGGACCGATATTTGAGTAAGCGGCTAGTCGCCGCTGCCCATCTACCGCACTGACAGAAATGACACCCCTATAGCTTGCGGGATAGGAGGGAGCTGCGCTGGCCTCGTTACCTGCTGCAGCGACGACGATTACGCCGGCGGACCGCACTGCGTCATAAAGTGTTTGGGTGGTCTGACTGAAGGGCGCGCCGCTGAGGCTCAAGTTGATAATGTCAGCACGTTTTTGTGGCAATGTTCCTGAGTCATTCGCTAGACCTGCAGCGTAACGTATTGCCTGACTAAGATCATAGGACGTGCCGCTACCGTCGGCGCCCAGAGCGCGTAACGGCATAACGCGCGAACCATAGGCAGAACCCGCTACCCCTAGCCGATTATTGCCTCGAGCGGCGACTATCCCGCTGACATGAGTGCCATGAAAACTAGAGGAGTTGCCGCCTAAAGAATTACCCGGATCCTTTGGGTCGGGATCGATGCCGTCGCCGTCCATTGCGCTGTCACTGTTACTGACAAAGTCATAGCCATCAACCAGCTGCCCGACGAGGTCAGGATGGTTTGCAAGGATACCGGTATCAATGACTGCGACCACGACTTCTGGACTGCCCGTGCTAATCTCCCAAGCGTCGGGCATCGCTATCAGTGGATAAGGCCACTGCAGTTGATAGGCTTCATCATTCGGAGCGCCTAACGCGTTGACCTGAAAATTGGGCTCGGCATAGAGGACACGTGAGTCCTTGCGCAATGCCTTTATCGCCATCAGTGTTTCTGTGCGTGCACGCAGGTTAGGGTCGTTTATGGTCCCGATATTCGTGGCCCAGCTAGCAGGTTGTAGATTAAGCCGGGCTGAGCGCGACAGCGCTCTGCGCAGAGCCATCAGCCGTCCGCGTCCGCGTCCGCCCGCTCGCTGTTGTATGCCCAACCCTCGGCTCACCTGTTGAGTCTTACTGCTCAAATGCTGCGTATCGTTTTTGTAGGTCACCACAGCCTCCCATGGAATAATCGTATGCTCGCTCAGGTCGGCCTGCCTTGCCGTGTTCGTGCCGCCAATCGCAAGAATGTAGTTAGTGGCACCGTCATACGCATTAATGACCACAAAATAGTTCCCATCTTCTGGCACAAGTAAGGATTCTATTTCGCCGCTATTAAGTGAGTTTTCTACTTGAACGCCCTGAGAATCAACCAGGTAGAGATCGGCATCGGCTTGTTCAAAGTCTGCGACCAGCATAGTGACGCGCTGACCGGCAAGTAGGTCGACCTGGAAAAAGTCATCGATATCTCCTGGCGCCATAGAGCTCCCAGCGGCTCCCGCGCCAGGAACATTAACGTAGCCGCCAAGAGTGACGGGGTTGGGTATTGACTGGGCTGTGCCTGGGCCGTTATTACTAATGCGGAGTTTATTTGGATCATTGGTATCGCTATCGACTAATTGACTCGTCGAGGTCGAAATTGCGCCTGATAAGCTAAAGGTTTCTGTCGGAGCAACGGGATCAACGGGATCAACGGGATCAGCGGGATCAGCGGGATCAACAAAAACTGGAGGCTCAGGAAGGTTTGGTGTGTTGTTGTCGCCCGCTCCTGGGCCACTACCACCGCCACCGCCGCACGCAACGGTGAGCATTGAAATAATGCAGCAGGCCATTAGGTTGCGGAATTTTATTGTCATGATCCGATAAAGCATCAAGAGTGACTATGAAGACCTGAAAAGGTAACAGAGATTTTGCATGGGCAATACCGTTTTTGTACTGTGTTAATAATAGCGGAGAACAATACTTAAGGTGTCGTTTACCGAACACCCGACCCCCTCGAATATTAATCCTTTAGGGCATCTCTACTCGCCTCGGTAAACAGTGCCCAACACTTCGATGTCTTTTAGTGCAATTGGTTCCATTTTCAGTGGATTTTCGTCTAGCAAGACGAAGTTCGCATTTTTTCCGACTTCAATAGACCCTATTTCATCTTCTAGGTTTAAAACTCTCGCAGCGTTGATGGTGATAGCCTGTAAGGCCGTGTATACATCGACTCGCTGATCTTGAGAGAATTTACTGCCTTGCGAGGTTACGCGATTGACCGCTGTCCAGGCCAGCGTCAGCGGTTCCATCGGAGCCATAGAAAAATCCGAGTGAAAAGATATGGGGACATTTCTCTCGGCCAAAGAGTTAACGCGGACAAGATTTTCGGCACGTTCCTCACCCAAGCCCATTGCCGAATATTTATCCGCTAAAGCCCACAAGTAGTAAGGGTTTACTGATGCGTCCATTCCCAAATCAGCGACCTGCTGTGCCTGTGCATCAGTAAAATACCCCATGTGATGTAAAGTAAGACGGTGATCGGCCCGTGGGTTTCGTATTTGATCAGCACGATTGAAATCCAAAACTTGTTGAATCCCTAAGTCGCCATTAGCATGCACGTGAATCTTATAATCGTTATCCCAATAAAGGCTTAGCTGCTCTTCAAACAGAGCTGGGGGAGTCATCCACTCTCCATCATGGCCATCGGTATAACCATCCTCCATCTGCATTAACTGAGAATAGATGGCGCCATCAGAAAAAAGCTTGATCTGGTTAGGTAGAAACTGAATATTCTCTGTGTTGTATTTCGCATCTAGCGTTCTAGTGAATGCCAGAGCCTCTTTATTGCCCCCTTTCATTCGGTACAGCTGAGTCCCATTAGGGATAAGATAGACGCTGTAGGGCGGTAGTTTATCCATTTCGAGCTTTAGCAAGGCGTACTCCGCCTCGAAATTCGCACTGGGAAATCCGGGTTCGGCAATTGTGGTTATTCCATTTTGAATGACGAGCTGGCTCATGATACTCAAGCCCTCTAAATAACGCTCAATGTCCAGTAGGCTAGACGCCATTCGAGGTACTAACGCTAACCAGCCTCCTTCATAAAAATGTCCCGCTTCCCAGTCGACCTGGGGATTATTCTGGAAATCTGCCTCCTCAATGCCGATTGCGGCGATAGCCGCATCGTTAAGATAAATCTCGTGAAAAGAGCGATGTATGATGGCAACGGGCTGATCCGGTGCAATGTTGTTTAAGAGTTCCCGGGACAGTTCACCATGCCACAGCTGGTGATAGCCCCAAATGAAATAGACGCTGTCGCTTTGCGCGTTCGTTTTAATGGATTCCGTTATGCGATTGATATAATTGTCATGACCTTGCACGCCCCTTTTCGTCTCATCAGGTAACACCCAGTCATAGGGTGCAATAATCTCATTGGGCAACATAATTGCAGCAATTGATGGATGTAAGTGGGGCTCAATGAAACCTGGCATCATCGTCTTGCCTTTCAGGTCGACCATCGTCGTCTCGTCGCTTTGGTGCAGTAGCGCCCCCTTGTTTGTCCCCACATAAAGAATTTTGCCGTTTAGAACAGCAACCGCCTCCGCATACTGAGCCGCATCAGTTGCCATAGTGAGAATGTCTCCACCGAAATAAATCGAATTTGCGACGGTTTTTACGGTAGGCACGACAGAACTTTTCGCGGTCTGTGGCGGAGCGTCTGCGGCGGAGCTGGCCGCCAGCAGGAAAGCCAGTGGCAAAAATAATACTGGAAACGTCACGGGAATCCCCTATTCTGTTGGAAATTAAGGCACTGTTATATTAGCGTGCTAAAATGTCTTTTTAAACAGGTTGAATGAATGAACATGATAACGCGGCTAGGACAATATCACCCGGCGCTACCCGATATTACCGTCGTTTTGATTCTGCTACTCACAGCCATTCTTGGCTACATTGTAGCGCACCGGCTGTTAGATGTTGCCTTGCGCGCTGTCGCAAAATACTCGACATACACCTGGAGTGACGCCCTAATTAAAAATGGGGTAGGTAAAAGACTGGCACAGCTGCTCCCCGCGTTCACCATCCACATGGGTGTGAATTTTCTGCCCAGTATTGACGCCGGTTTGGAAACCTTCGTGATGAACTTGACCAGTGCCTATATGATGGTGGTCGCAACGATTACTATTATTGCGGTTCTCAATGCGGCCAATGATATTTACGAGTCAGACCCGGAAGCACGAAAGCGGCCCATCAAGGGATTTATCCAGCTATTACAACTTGCCGTGATGATTATGGGAGGACTGCTGTTCATTGCAGCATTACTTGATCAGTCACCGGTGCTACTGCTCAGCGGTTTTGGTGCGATGACCGCAGTGCTGTTACTAGTGTTTAAAGATACTTTGCTGTCTTTAGTGGCCAGTGTGCAATTGGCCGCTCAGGACATGGTGCGGGTTGGAGACTGGATCGAGGTGCCACAGTTGGGCGCTGATGGGGACGTGGTGGATATGGAGCTATACACCGTCACCGTGCAAAACTTTGACAAAACGATCACCACTATTCCGACCCAGCGGCTGATTACTGATTCTTTTAAAAACTGGAGGGGCATGTCGAATTCGGGCGGCCGCCGCATCAAGCGTGCCCTGCACATTGATGCATCATCGATACGCTTTATAAGCGCACAAGACGCGAGTTGCTATAAACGGTTCTCGCTACTAGAGGACTATCTAGTCGGCAAACAAGACGAGCTTTTAAAATATAATCAAGCACTGGTCGGGGTGACGGCAGATGAGCCTGATGGTGCTGTAAATACGCGCCGACTGACTAATATCGGTACGTTTCGAGCTTATGCGTTGCGTTACCTTGAAGAGCATCCGAAGATACGGAACGATATGACTTTATTGGTTCGTCAATTAGCGCCCGATGACGGCATACCCATACAATTGTACTGCTTCACGAACACCGTAAAGTGGACAGAATACGAAGATATTCAGGCGGATATTTTCGACCACTTGTTAGCGATCATGCCAGAGTTTGGTCTGCAGTTATTTCAAAGGCCAGCTGGCACAGAGTTCTCATTCAGACAGCTGCAGTGATCGCGGGGACAGCTGGGACAGCCTGCCTTCTAGGCTATCACGTAGCAATCAATAATGGCGGTTGCCTTTAGCCTAGGTAATTACGGATGGCGAGGTAGTCGCGTAGCACCGTGTCGGGACTAAAGCTGTGTGTTCCCGCGTGGCTAATCTCAGGCTTGAAAATTGCCTGTAGTGCGCCCTTCGGGTTAAGGAGAAACAGCGTAACCCCGTGATTGACCTGATACTCATTGGCAGCGGGATCAATACCGGCCCCTGTGGCGGGCACCAATTGTGCCACGATACCGAGACCCTGCTCGAATGGCAGATGAGGGTTCTTGCTGTCATCGAGGTGCGTGAGCCCTACGAAGTCGGGATCAAAAAAGGACACATACGACGCCAATTGCATAACAGTGTCACGCCGGTGATCAACACTGTAAAACAACACTCTGAGGTCGGTGTGGCCTAGCGCTTTCAGGCGATGGTTTACGGTAGCCAGTTGTGACAGGGTTGTGGGACAAATGTCGGGGCAGGTAGTGAAGCCATAGGAGATAAGATGCCACTGCCCCTTCAGGTTTTCTTGGTTAACACTTTGGTTGTTATGATCGAGTAGTTGAAATTCTGGCAGCGGGCGAGCCTGCGGTAGCAGCACTCCTTGAATCTGTGGTGGTGACCGGGGCTGGTTTAGCAAAGCAACCGCAATGACGGCTGCAATGACAACATTGGCTAGCAGTAAGCCGGTCAGCATTTTTGCGCGGGGAGACAATGTCACAGTCAGTGTACGCCTATGGATCGAAAAATATTTCTCTGATCATGAAGGTGTAGTCACCTTCCATTGCCATTAGAATAATGAGTACGACGATGGCGCTAAGCGGGACGAATAGGAGATATTTGAGCGCCAGACGCTCCCAAGTAACATGCATGAAGATGGTGACAATAAGTCCGGCTTTTAAAAACATAAAAATGAGAATCAAGGTCCAGCGCAAATAGCCCTCGACATGAAATAAGTCGACGAGATAGGAAAATGTACTGAGGACAAATAGCAGTAGCCATATCTTCAGATAGATTCCAATGGGGTGTTGCTGTTCGGCAGATTCGCTCATTGGTTTACCTCACCACAGATAGAAAAATGCAAAGATAAATACCCACACTAAATCGACGAAGTGCCAGTACAGACCGGTTATTTCAACAATGGCATAGCCCTTCTTCTCATAGTCACCGCGCGCAACTTTACGCGCAATAATACTCAGATAAATAACACCTGCAGTCACATGCAGTCCGTGAAAGCCCGTGATCATAAAGAAGGTCGAGCCAAACTGCGCAGCTCCCATAGGGTTGCTCCACGGACGAACGCCTTCTTCAACGATCAGTTTGGTCCACTCGAATACCTGCATTCCGACGAAGGACGCCCCCAACGCCGCTGTTAAAGCCATGAGTATGACGGTCTTGCGTTTGTCGCCCCGGTAGGCAAAGTTAACGGCCATGGCCATGGTGCCGCTGCTGGTGATGAGAGCGAAGGTCATAATTGCGATGAGTATTAGCGGCAGATGATGCCCGGCGATTTCTAGTGCGAATACTTCGCTCGGGTTGGGCCAATTATCAGTCTGCGATAGGCGGACATTCATATAGCCCGTGAGAAATATGCTAAAGATAAAAGTATCACTGAGTAGGAATATCCACATCATCAACTTGCCCCAGGGCACGTCGAAGGTTTGCTTGTCCGACGACCAGTCAGCTACTAAGCCCTCGATTCCTGGCTCTGCGTAGCTTGTATTCTTATCCGTTTGAATGGTCATGCAATGGCCCTTAAAATCCGCACATAGCAGCGAGTGTGTTGATCGTCTCTGGTGTGCTCGTAAGCAGTGCAAAGAGCACCAGCCAGACCCCGAGTAGGAAATGCCAATAGGTGGTACACAGCCGTAACGGCGCGGTTAGGGAGTCGACGCTGCGGTCATACCAGATGCGAAAGACGATATTTGATAACACGATCAGGCCGCCAATGAGATGCAGTCCATGCATACCGGTTAGCAGATAGAAATAGCTGTTAGCGGGGTTACCGGCAAGGTAGAACCCCATGGACTGTAGACGTAGCCATAGATCAAATTGCGCGACCAAAAAAAGCAGGGTAAAAAATACCGCGGCACTGATGCCCGCTACCGTGACATTTAATTTCCCTGAACGGGTGCCCCCTAAGCCCCATTGTATAGCGAGACTAGCGCAAGCGAGCAGAGCAGTGTTAAACCAAAGTCGAGACGAGTCGCTGAAAGGTTGCCATGGCGATCCTGCAAGCGCTTCAAAATCTGGATACTGAGACCGTGAAAGAAATGTGATGATAAACAGGAAAAACAGTACGCCTACAATTGCCAGGACAAATCGCAGCATAATCCGCGAGGCCGCTACCGCATCCGGGCCACTGTACTGCTCCAGAGTGGCATCGGCTGTCGAGTGCAGCCAGGGTTTGTCACGCAAAATCTTCAGAATGTTCATAAATTATCGCCCCTCGTGCTCGCCGGCGGTTTGCTCGGCATCAGTGACTGGGTGATTTTGGGGAATAAAGTCTTTTTCTGCACCGGGTACTCCGTAGTCATACGCCCAGCGGTAAACCGTCGGCAGTTCCGCGCCCCAGTTACCATGGTGGGGGGGAACATCCGGAGTTTGCCATTCGAGACTGGTGGCTTCCCAAGGATTGTGTCCCGCGGGTTTTCCAGCACGCAAGCTCCAGATCACGTTATAAAGAAAAATGAGTTGGCTCAGGCCCACAATCAGTGCAGAAATCGTGATGCTCGCATTGAGACTTTGAGCTGATTCTGGAATAAAATCAGTGGATCCCATGGCAAAGTAGCGCCGTGGGACACCCAGAAATCCGAGGTAGTGCATAGGAAGATAAATGGCATAGGTGCCAAGGAATGTGAACCAGAAGTGGATTTTGCCCAGCTTCTCATTAAACATCTTGCCAGTGATCAGCGGGTACCAATGGTAGATGGCAGCGAACAACACCATGATCGGAGAAACCCCCATCACCATATGGAAGTGAGCGACGACAAAGTAGGTGTCTGAAAGCGGCAAATCGATCACCACGTTACCTAGAAATAAACCGGTTAAGCCTCCATGTGTGAATGTGAAAATAAAGCCGATCGCAAATAGCATGGGTACGGTGAGGTGTATATTTCCTCGATACAAGGTCAGTACCCAGTTGTAAACTTTGATAGCGGTCGGTACTGCAATAATGAGCGTTGTGGTTGCAAAGAAAAATCCAAACGCTGGCAGCATACCGCTGACGTACATGTGGTGCGCCCACACAACAAAGCTAAGGCCGCCAATCGCCACTATCGCCCAGACCATCATTCTGTAGCCGAATATATTTTTACGCGCGTGAGTCGATAGCACATCAGATACCATACCAAAAGCAGGTAAGGCGACAATATAAACTTCTGGATGACCAAAAAACCAGAACAGGTGCTGAAACAAAACGGGACTGCCGCCTGAATAATCGAGACTCTCTCCCATCGACACCAGCGCCGGCATGAAGAAGCTGGTGCCAAGCGTTTTGTCTAGCATCATCATAATGGCGCTGACTAACAGCGCGGGAAAGGCAAGCAAACCCAGTACGGTTGCAGTAAAAATCCCCCACACCGTCAGTGGCATGCGCATCAGCGTCATGCCGTGGGTCCGCGCCTGCAGGACAGTGGTGACGTAGTTCAATCCGCCCATGGTGAACGCAATAATAAATATCACCAGAGATGCCAGCATCAGCATGATGCCCCAGTCATGGCCTGGAGTGCCGGGCAAAATAGCCTGCGGTGGATACAATGTCCATCCTGCACCCGTCGGCCCCCCGGGTACAAAAAAACTGGCCAGTAGAACAATGACGGAGAGTAGGTAAAACCAAAAGCTCAACATGTTCATAAACGGGAAAACCATATCCCTAGCGCCAACCATAAGAGGAATCAGATAATTGCCGAATCCGCCCAGTAATAATGCCGTCAATAGATAAATCACCATAATCATGCCGTGCATGGTGACGAATTGCAGGTAGTCGCTTGGGTCTATGAAATCAAACGTGTCGGGGAACCCCAGCTGCAGGCGCATCAATCCAGACAAGGCCAGAGCGATTAGTCCGACGAAAATGGCGGTAATCGCATACTGAATAGCAATGACCTTGTGATCCTGGCTATAGACGTATTTGGTAATAAAGGTCTGTGGATCGTGGAGCTCGTCAAGCTGGTCGGCAATGGCCACATTTTGCATATTATTTTCCCTTAGTTGCTTGAGCGAGCACTCTGTTTTTTCGACGGATTACAGCGTATTCACGTATGCCAGCAAATCATTGATTGATTGTTCGTTCTGCAAAGATCGAGCCATTAACACCATCTGATGACCGTAGGTGTCACCCTTATGCGCGCCGCGTACGCCCAGGCGAAAATTCTCCAACTGTCGTTTTAGATACCAATCATTCTGTCCTGCAAGGCGGGGTGACTGTAATGCATAGTTGCCCTGCGCCTTTGCGCCATGACACGCGCCGCAACTGTTATAAAAGAACGCGCCTTTCTCGACGTTGCCATTCAGGGTGCTGATGGTTGCTGCAGGAGTGAGTGTGCCAATGTATGCAGCCACATTTCGGATGGCAGTTTCGTCTATTAGCATATTGGCCATGGGCGCCATTTGCCGACCATATTCGTCGGACTCATTTGCGCCGCGGATGCCGTCTTTAAAATAGTGGACTTCTCGGGCGATATACCAAGGTTGCAGGATGGCAAGGTTGGGCGAGTTCATTGCCAAGTTGCCTTCGCCCTGCTGGCCGTGACAGGCAGCGCAGGTCGCATAGCTGCCTTTTCCCGCAATGGGATCGCCAGGTGGAATGGACTGTATCTCGGCCCAGGTTTGCTGTTGTGACATCCAGTGATCAAAATCTTTCTGCTGATCGACGACGACATGGCCGCGCATGGTGTAATGAGCGATGCCGCATAACTCCATACACAGTATGTCAAATTTTCCAGTGCGAGTTGGTGTGAGCCAGACATAAGTGACCGTGCCAGGAACAAGATCCATCTTCACGCGGAACTGCGGTACGGCAAAATCGTGTAGTACATCCTTGGAACGCAGCAACAGTTTGACCGGCCGATCTATGGGCAGGTGTAATTCGTTGCTACTAATAAGCACGTCGTCATTTCCGGCCTTGTCATTGGGGCTCATTCCAAAGGGGTTGTCGGAGCTGACGAAACGGGAATCGACTTCGCCAAGAATGCCGTCAGCACCGGGGAACCGATAGCTCCACTGCCATTGGGCGCCGACGATTTCAACTTCATCTGCGTTTTCAGGCACCTCAACAAAATCCGCCCACACCACTAAGCCAGGCGCCAACATGGCAGCGACGCCTACAGCAGTAATGACCGTTAGCCATGTTTCAAGTTTTTTGTTTTCAGGCTCATAATGTGATCGTCGCGAGGGGTCGAAGCGATAGCGAAAAATGGCCCAGGCCATAAATAAATTTACCGCAACAAAGACGACGCCGGTAATATAGAGTGTGAGTTCAATAGTGTCATCGATGGCGACCCAGTTGGAAGCAATAGGCGTCATCCACCAGGGACTCCACCAGTGAAACCATAAAGACCCTAGGACTAGTAACACCAGCGCGATCACTAGCTTCATATACCTTCCCTTATAATTATTATTGGGTGAGCGTTAGTACGTCTTAAAAACCTCTGTGTGTTTTATATTACCGTTATGCTTTCAATCAGGGGGCAAGATGCATAAAGCGCGCAAACTTGGTTTGAGCAGTGATCACCCAGCGTGGCGTTGAAGTGCCCTCGCCGGCATCCTGTAATTTGGGATGTGCAGTTACGACACTTTGCAGGATGCTTTCTTGATCAGGGTCGGTGTCGACAAAAAGGATATGCTTGCCTTGGCGTAGATCTTCCTGAAATCTTTTGAAATCAGTATGGGGTTCCTGTATGCCAATCAAGCCACCTTCCCAAGTGCAGAAACCGAGAACGATAATGGAAAGACAGATTGCCGGTACCCACGTGTAGGTTTCAGTAAGGCCCGTTATCCAAGCCAAAAGTAAGACTGAAACAGCCCCTATGGCACCGACTACCGCGCCCAGTCTGGTGCCTTTTACGACGTCCTTTTTAAGCACCGCCTCCACCTGATGGAGGTGATGTTGTTGAACGCCGGAGTCATCTTTACTGAGCACGTGGATTTGTGGCGTGGAAACACCTGCGGCTTCTAGCTGTTGTTCGATAATTTCTAAGTCATCAAGGTCGTCACTGATGTAGTAATGCCGTTTCATCGCAGCCTTCCTTATTGTTCTTATTTTGACTGCGAGTATAGCACCGGCGAAATTGGAATCTAGCCGGCACCATTTTTAGTCGGTATGCGAAAGGGTTTTAAGCTCATAAGGAAATAACTAGCATCTTTTTTTATTACAAAAAAGAATAAAAATTAGGCATAAACCCAGTTTTTTTAGAAAGATGATGATCTAGTGGGGGGGACAGCAGCGGTTTTAAGACTGTTTCGTTACAAAGAGACTGATTAATAGACGAATAACGATTTAAAAACGCTATATTTTGATAATAATCTTACCCATGTGTTGTCCGCCTTCCATATGTCCGTGGGCTTGTTCAACGTGCTCGAGTGGATAAATACTATCGATGATGGGTTTGATCCTGCCACTCTCCAGGTGAGGGAAGATATGCTTCATGACCTCCTGAACCATTATCGCTTTCTGGGCAAAGGTCTGGGCGCGCAGGGTAGAGCCTGTCATGGTGATGCGTTTCATCAGTAAGGGTGCGAAATTGACTTCGGCCTTGAACCCCCTCATGTAGGCAATGTTAACAATGCGCGCTTCCGCCGCCGCGATGTTGAGATTTTTCTGGATGTAGTCGCCGCCGATCATGTCGAGAATGACATCAATCCTGTTGTTTAATCCCATTTCTGTCAGAACGGCTTCGAAGTCTTCTGTTTTGTAGTTGATGGCTCGCGTGGCTCCGCGAGCTTCGAGCGCGCGACACTTTTCGTCGCTACCGGCAGTGGTATAGACCTCGGCACCCAGGGTGGCGCAAATCATTACACCCATCGTGCCTATGCCACTGGCTCCGCCGTGAATGAGCACGTTTTCCCCAGGCTGCAGCCCAGCGCGTTGAAATAGGTTATGCCAATTGGTGAGAAGCGCTTCCGGCAGCGCTGCAGCCTCGCCTTTACTGAAGCCCTTTGGAACCGGCATGCACTGACCCATCGGCGCTACCGCGTATTCGGCATAACCACCGCCGTGCGTCAACGCACAAACGCTATCGCCCACCTGCCATGTGCGAACATTTTTACCAATAGCCTTTACTGTGCCCGCGACCTCCAGTCCCATGATGGGCGAAGCATCCTCTGGTGGAGGGTATAGACCTTTGCGTTGCAGTAAATCGGCTCTGTTGATGCCGGCTGAGTGCACTTTTATTAAAACGTCCTCCGCGCCTGGCGTTGGGATTGGGCCGGATTCTATACTCAAATGGTTTTCAGCACTGACGGCGACATGGCGGCACTGATCGGGAAGGTCGGTTGTTGTACTCATCGGAATGTTTATCCTGTTGCGGTCATGATGACGCCAGTAAAGCCTTCGGAGTTATTCCGGTGCATTAGTCTAGGCTGAATTCCGATGAATTGCGCCACTTTCAAGCCGTTTCTTAATGTCTTCATCACTGAAGCCGAACTCGCGAAGAACCTCTTCTGTGTGCTCTCCGATACTAGCGGCAGCAGAGCGGAGTTCGCCGCTTGTGCGGCTAAAGCGTGGTGCGGGTGCCGGCTGCCACACATCCCCGTCGTCAATAAAGGTACCCCGAGCTTGATGGTGGCGGTGGTGGCGAACTTCACTCATGGACAGTACCGGTGCATAGCAGACATCCGCGTCTGAAAAGATCTGATCCCAGTCGTCTCGCGTTTTGCGTTTAATAATGTCGGTCATTTTGGCTTTCATCTGCGGCCAATTGCTCATGTCGAACTGGTTCTCAAAATGTTTGGCGTCCTCGCCTAACTTGTTTAAAAGTGCGGCGTAAAACTGTGGCTCGATGGAGCCTAGGGAAATATATTTCCCATCAGCGGTTTCGTACACCTCGTAAAAATGCGAACCCGAATCCAGTAGATTTGTACCTCGCTCATCGGACCAGAAACCGGCCTGGTTGGCGGCGAAGGTGCTGGCCA
The DNA here is from genome assembly GCA_913062625.1 of uncultured Haliea sp. GTDB lineage: Bacteria > Pseudomonadota > Gammaproteobacteria > Pseudomonadales > Halieaceae > Marimicrobium. The sequence continues at coordinate 54,896 of CAJXWP010000010.1, forward strand.
TTAAAGTGGCTGCGCCGTCAATCATGGCAGCATCCACAACCTGGCCCTTTCCCGAGCCCTTCGTTTCTAGTAGCGCGCAGACCATGCCATATGCAAGCATTAGGCCGCCGCCGCCAAAGTCCCCCACCAGGTTTAGGGGAATGGCGGGTTTTTCGCCGGCGCGACCAATACCGTGAAGTGCCCCGCTGAGGGCGATGTAATTAATGTCGTGCCCCGCCTCTTTTGCCATCGGTCCTTCCTGGCCCCAGCCGGTCATGCGGCCATAAACCAATGCTGGATTGCGCGCCAGGCAGGTATCAGGACTTAGACCTAGCCGCTCCATGACACCGGGGCGATTGCCCTCCAGCAGAGCGTCGGCTTTTTCTAGCAGGGTAAGCACGGTGTCAACGCCATCCCTTTCCTTTAGGTTGACACTAATGCAGCGTTTATTGCGATTAAGAAAGTCCAACTTTGGATTTTGGGCCGCAGTGAACATAGTGCCTCCGGGCCGTTCTACACGAATCACATCAGCCCCCATGTCAGCCAACAGCATGGCGGCGAAGGGGCCCGGCCCGATGCCTGAGATTTCAATAATAGTCAGACCTTGAAGGGGTCCCATGGCGTATGCTCCAAATGGTGGGTGGTGAACAGGCGATTGTTGCTTTTTTCTTACTACGACAACGGTGCGAGAGGTATTATGGGCTGTCCTTGCAAATCAAGTGTTCGAACATAACTCGCGCCTCCTCAAGCTTAGCAAAAATGGGGTAGTCGCTGTTCATGGCCCAGCTGATGGTGAGCATATTGAGCGTGCCGACTACCATCGCAGCGAGTATTTCCGCAGAGAAGTCTGCTTTAGCGTCTCCCATGTCTATCCCGGCAGCTATCAGGTGAACAAAGCTCGCAATTGCGCCGTCGCCTAGTTCGCGCTGCCGTTGTGCATCTTCAGCAAACGTGGACGGCGCAATGAGGATTAGTTGGCGATCAATGTCCTCATAACCCGCAAAATTGGACTCAATGTAGTCAATCATGGCCTCCAATCGGTCCCGCGTCGCCAGGTGGTTATTCATTAACACGCGGAACATTGGTTCTGACTGATCATAGAGGCGGGAGATGCCCAGCCCTCCCAGGAGAGCGTGTTTGTTGGGGAAATGCCCATAGAATGTGCGCCGAGCGACATCGGCTTGCACGCAGATCTGTTCGATGCTGGTGTCTTCGATGCCCTGCTCACGGAAAAGCCGGTAGGCCGCTTCTTCTATACGGCTGCGGATTTCCTGTTTGCGCTTTTCTCGGCGCCCGAGAGGCGCCTCCGCTATGTCCATGAAATTTCCGTAATACTATTGCAATCGCTTGTGCATTAAACTATTTTGTATACATATGTGCAAGTTTGCTCATATGGGAAGCTATACACGAGTTTTTGTCGAGCACAATAAAGAGAGGATATTATGTCTGACCATTTGATTGTGGTTTCTGCCGATTGTCATGCCGGCCTGCCGATCGCCGACTATAAGCCCTATGTTGAGTCAAAGTACCACGAGATGATGGATATGGCGGTGCCCATCACGATCGACATGATGGATAAAGCTGAGTCCACTTTTTTAATTAAGGACATTAACGATGCTTGGCGCGCGCCTATTAAGCAAGAACTCACGGGTGCCTGGGACTATGAGGAACGTCTGAATATGTTGGCCGGTGATGGGATTGCCGCTGAGGTTATTTTCCCCGACGGCATCACCGAGAAAAACACGCCGCCTTTCGGCGCTGGCCTCGGTTTGTCGCCCCGAGATATGGTGCCTGAGCTGCAGTGGGCCGGGGCCATGGCTCACAATCGCTGGCTGGCCGAATGGTGCGCAAACGACTCTGCCCGCCATATAGGCGTGGCGTCGATTCCACTTTTGTGGGACGTGCAGCAGGCCGTAGAAGCGGTGCAGTGGTGTGTGGACAACGGTCTAAGAGCGGTCATGATTCCGACGTTATGGGGCGAGCACGACCCCTATCATCACGTCAAATATGATCCCTTCTGGGCGATCTGTGAAGACCTTGAAGTGATTGTTCACTTTCACTCTGGGCCAGCCCCTCACTTGGAGTACTTCGGAGCAGGGTTTCCCGTGGAGGATAAGCGTGACGAGCTGCCGGGCGCTATGGGTATTTATGTGTCCGAAGTAATGTGGTGGCTTTACCGGCCGCTGACGTTCATGATTTGGGGCGGTGTCTTCGAGCGCTTCCCGAACCTCAAAACGATGATTGTTGAAGGTGGCACGATGTTTATGCTGCCTTCTTGGCTGCGTCTAATGGATTTCCATTACACGGAAGGACAGATTTCTGCCAAGTTGGGGAATTTTCGCAAGCATTTGTCCCTTAAACCCAGTGAGTATTTTGCCCGTAATATCGGTGTTGGCGCGTCTTGTGTGCTGCGTCCCGATCTGGATATGCGCGATGAAGTGGGCCTCGAAAAGGTAATGTGGGGAAATGACTTCCCTCACCCCGAGGGTAGCTGGCCCAATACCGCGCAGTATTTTAAGGACAACTTCAGTAATTTTCCCGAGCGCGATGGCCGCAAGATTCTAGGCGAGAACGCCGTGAACTTTTACGGGTTGGATCGTCAGCGACTGCAAGTGATCGCCAATGAAATAGGGCCTACGGCCGCGCTCTTTAATTGATGTTAGTTAACGGGTACAAGTGATCCAAAGAGGCATATATGAGTATCGTAGAAGCATGTGAATCGAAAACCAATACAACACCTGAGTTCCCCATGGGCTGGTATTCCGTTGCGCGTTCCCAAGAGCTGTTGGTGGGTGAAGTAAAGGCAGTTCAAGCTTTCGATCGCGAGTTCGTGCTATACCGCACTCGGTCCGGTGTCCCGGTGTTACAGGACGCATACTGTCCGCACCTGGGGGCACATCTGGGCGTGAAGGGCCGAGTGATAGGGGAGTCTATCCGCTGTCCGTTCCACGGTTGGCGCTATGGTACAGACGGCATGTGTGAACATATTCCTTACAGCGATGAGATCCCAGAGCGCGCGCGTTTGCGCACGTGGCATTGTGAGGAAAAAAATGGGGAGGTCTACATTTGGTTTCACATGGAAAATACCGGCCCCCAGTGGGAGCTGCCGTCGCTGCCGGAACTGGGTCACCCCGAGTGGACGAGTCCGCGCTATACAGAGTTCCTAGTACCTGCGCATGTTCAGGACATTGCCGAAAATTCTTGTGACCCGGTACATTTTCAGTTTGTCCACAAAATGGAGGATGTGCCACCATCAGAGGTCACCATTGATCCGGACGGTCGTACGCTGCACCTGCATTCCGAGGCTGAACAATCAGGCGTCAGCACGCATCTGCATGCCACCGTGTATAACCCCGGGTTTGCTATGGTGCGTAACACCTATGCGCCCGGCGCTGAAATGGTGATGTACAACAGCGCCCAGCCCATCAGCAAGCATCAGACCCTTATGCGGTGGACGCTGACAGTCAGTCGAGCGATTGAGGATCTGGCGGGCGATGATGTTATGGAAGGTATTATTGCCGGGCTGGACGATGACTATCCGATCTGGGCGAATAAGGTCCATAAGCATCGGCCGCTGTTTTGTAAAGAGGACAAGAGCTTGGTGATGTTCCGCAAGTGGGTGCGTCAGTTCTACGTCACATCAAGCGACAAGCGAAAGATCGCCTAGGCGTTTGAGGTTGTAGCAATTAAGGTTGGTGCTCAACGGCGGCCCGAGCCAATATAATATTCAATACAGAGACACCAGCGCCTAATACAGTGGGCGCTCAATTCAGCAACGACAATTCATAAGGAAAAGAATATGACCAGTGAATCAGGCGCACCTCAGGGAAACCCGGGAGATATAGTCAATTGGCCCATGCTGAAGATCGTGTATCGGACAGATCCGGACAAGATAGCGGCGTTGTTACCCCCTGGAATTTCACCCGGAGCCAACCCTAACGTCAACCTCACTATTTACAACTTTCCGGTACCGGACGAGCCCGAGTACGGCATTGTTACCAGTGTAGATGCCGATTTCAACGGAGTAGCCGGCGAATTTACATTGGGTTACGGTATTGATCAAGAGTCAGCCATTTTTGTTAGTCAGGAAACCAATGGCCAGCCGAAATACCCCTGCACCACTGAATTTTATCGTCTCGGGCCACAGGTCAAAGCGCGCTGTATTCACCAGGGTTACACCTTTGTGGAGTTTGAGGGTGTTTCCACCGGCCCTTCGGGACCCCGCGAGCCACATCAGCAGAATGAGTGGTGGCTGAAGTACTCGCGCGCGGTCAGTGTGGGGGGCCCTGCAACCGATTTTGATTTTCCGCCCCATGTGGTTCGAGTGCGCAGTGAGTATGGCACGGCATGGCGTGAGGAAGTTGAGGGGACACTAGTGCTGCGTGACAGCCCTTGGGATCCGCTAACAACCCTGTTGCCAATGCGTGAGCAGCTCGAGTCCTACCTCTGGTGGCCGGCGTTCCTTGATCGTGAAATGACACTGGCCGGAAAGCTCGATCCGCAGGCTTTCTTGCCGTTTACCGATACAATCTCTGGTTCGCGTTGGCCTGGCACGAACGGCGGTCCAAAGCGCGGTTGATTTTTTGTTGGATCTGCGGGGAAATAGTCCCTGCAGAGCCAATTGCTTCCTCAGCCGAACAGTAGCGGGCGGTCTCATTAGCACGAAAAAAGCATGCAATTTTTAAGCCCGTTGCGTCCGGTATTGACCGGTATGTGCTGTTTGGCGTTAGGCCCGGGAATTATGGGAATCTATGGCTTCTTTGTTGAGCCATTGTCGAGCGAGTTCGGTGTCGGTGTGGCAATCCTCAATATGGGTCCAGTGGCACTGCTGCTTGTGCCGGCTATTTTGGGCGCTTGGGTCGGCAAAATGGCGGACCAGCTGCCGATTCGAAACATCCTTCTCGTCGGCGTTACTCTGGCGATGTTATCTCTGATGGCGATCAGTCATGCGCCAACGTTGTGGTTAGTCGCATTGGGGTTTTTGTCATTTTCACTGGGGCTGACGCTGTATGGGCCGGTTGTTGTCAATGGGCTCATGGTAAAGCTCTACTCTGGGCGTGAGGCGCGAGCCCTCGCGATAGTCGCGATAGGCATGAGTCTGGCCGCGGCCACTTTGCCTCCTCTGGTGGGAACCCTGCTGGAATATTATAGTTGGCGCTGGACGCTGCAAAGTCTCGCAATAGGGGCGCTCGTCGTGTTGTGGCTGGCGATCCTGATTGGAATACCAAAGGGCGTTATTCTGACGCCGTCTACCGGCGATGCTCCTGTCGCAAAAGCGTTTTATCGCATTAAGGCTTTTTGGTTGATTGGATTGTGTGTCGCCCTGGCAATGAATGTGGCTATTGTGCTGGCGGTTTGCTATCCGCCTTTGTTTGCTAGCAAAGGGTACAGTATGGCGGAGGCTGGCTGGTTTTTGGCGCTTGCTGGTATGAACGGATTAGTGGGTAAGAGCTTTCTCGCATGGCTGGGAGATAACGTTCGGCACTATGTGAAATGGCTCGCTGCCGGTATGCTGATCCTTCAAAGTGCAGGCTTGGGTCTGCTCTTTATCGCGACTAATGTGTCTGAAATGATCCCGGCGATGTGCCTGCTCGGTTTTAGCGGCGGCGCCTTTTTGCCGATGCACCCGTATCTCAACAGTCGCTATTTTGATGCGTCCATTATCAGTCAGGTAACCGGCGCACAAATGCCGCTGTTTTTGCCCTTCGGTTTGGTGGGAGCGCCACTCGCCGGTTATGCCTTCGATCAGACGGGCAATTATAATGCAGTGTTAATAGCACTCGCAGCGACACTTTGCGTGGCCGCTCTGCTGGGGCTGGGATTACCTAAACAGGCGAACTAGGCAGGCCCCTTCTGCGTCGCCGCCCGTGATCGACGCCCATTAATTAACGTCCTTGTGTTAAACAGGCTTATAATCACTTGTGTTGATGCAGATGTTTGCTGATGCCTTACAATAGCAACCGCGTGCAAAAATTCAACCCGTCAGTGGAGAGCTTTATGCCAATGTTTATTCGAAAGATGTTACACGCCATGTACCTCAAACTGATGACCGTGGTGGTTTTTTTCTCGCCTTCATTGCGGCACACGGTGTTTGCCGGCACCGGGAGTTCAGCTCAGCTGTGTGAACATATTGTTCGTACTGGCGTTAAAAAAGTGATCGTCGTTACCGATAAGCCTTTGCGTGAACTTGGCGTGGTCGACCATGCAATAGCAGCACTTTTGGCCGCGGATGTTGATGTCGCGTATTACGACGGTGTATTACCTGACCCGACTTTCGCTCAGGTTGTTGAGGGCGCTGCGGCGGCCAAGGCCCACGGCAGTGAGGCGGTTTTGGCCATCGGTGGTGGCTCGTCTATTGATGCCGCGAAGGTCATCGCTGCGGCGGCGACCAGTGATGCCTCTCCGGCAGACTGGGTAGGCATTGGCAAGATAAAACATCCTATCCTAAAGCTTTACGCCATTCCTACAACGTCCGGAACGGGCTCAGAGGCGACAATAGGGGCGGTGATTTCCGATGCGGTGACCCATGAAAAAGCCATTATTATGGGCGACTGTTTACTGCCACTTGCTGCCGCATTGGATGCAGATCTCATGTTGGGCCTGCCGCCGCACATCACAGCAGCAACGGGTATGGATGCGCTAACCCACGGTATTGAAGCCTATATCGGGGTGTGGGAGCGTGGCACGCGGTTAGAGGATGCGCGTCTGGCAATCAAGTTGGTTTTCGATAACTTGGCGACTGCCTATCACGAGGGCAAGAATTTGGATGCGCGTAACGGTATGGCTATGGGTGCTTACTATGCCGGCCTCGCGATCAACCAGGTCAATGTCGGTAATGTGCACGCTATTGCGCACCAACTGGGCGGTAAGTATGGGATTCCACACGGACTGGCAAACGCGCTGGTGTTGCCGCACGTGCTGGAGTTTTGTTGTCACGAAGCACAGCAAAGCCTTGCTGAGCTGAGCCTACTGGTCGGCGTCGGCAGCGAAGGTGAGGCCCCGGCTGTTTTAGCGCGGAAGTTCATCGATGCGGTGCGAGAACTGCGCACAGAAGTCGGGATTCCGGAACAGATGGACGTGATTAAACGCGCAGATTTTGAAGCCATCACGCAGCAGGCCATTCAAGAGGGCGCGACGTATCCAGTGCCACGCTTATTGGACAGTGAAAACGTGATGCAGATCCTGATGAATATCGCAAAACCCGCGTAGCTATTCTATTGCGGCTGGTACCAGATTGCTGAAGTGACAGCACGTTCCTGCAGGCTGACTGGCTCAGGCGCCGGGATGCCGAGCTTCACCGCATCGTAGACAGTCCAGCGCGGTGTTGGAATTTCTATGACGCGGGCGTAGTAGAACGTCTCCTGCAGTGGATCAAACTCCGGGTCTGTCCATACTGCAGATAATTGGCCGCTGCCAATAGTATTGGCATAAGTGGCCGTTGTTGCATCGACCGTGTTGCCGACTGCGGGTAAGTTACCTGCAGTGTCTACACTGCGCGTCCCCGACCATACGACATTGAACACCTTTTCATGAGACTTACCGACGTCGTCTACCCAGCCCTTGATGATTTGTATTCTGTCCAGATTACCACTGAGGGGATCACGCATGGCCCACACGGCAAAAGTGGGTGCTGTGGCGTCACCGGAAGGCAATTTTTGCCCCATAGCGACGCCGTGTTGTTCTGCTAGTGCTATCCAGTTCTGTTGCTTAAACAGGTCTTTGGGATACTCCCAGCCACCGAAAAAACGCACGACGATGCGTGGCCCAGAGGTGGCGTAGGTTTCCTTGCGGAGCATCGCATCGTACAGGGATCCCCGCGTGTTCTCCTGAGCCCACACCGCTGCCAGTCCGGCGCTACTCCAGCGTTGGCCACCCGGCATGCTGGCGGGGTAGAAGTTGGCTTCTCCCATGCGCAGTCCGGCGCTGCCATCGAGAATAGGCAGCTTGCCGTGGTAGTTATTTTCGTCCACTGGCGAGCTGGCATTGTGTCCGTCGGAACTTCCGATCACACCAAAGCGGTAGGGGTTGAAACCTTCGTTGTGTGACATTTCCAGTCCGGTGCGCAGCGCATCCCTGATATAGCTACCTCTGGCGCGCGAGTCTTCCTGGCTCTGCGACAGCACGGTGTCATAGATTTCAAACCCTGCGAACTCGTCTTGATTGGAAAGCAATGGGTGTGTTTCCGAGGAGCCCTTGACCTGGAAAATTTCGCTCAAAGGTTCATTTTCCATCCGTCTGCGTGCATAGCTGGCATCCATTGTTTTACCGTCGAACATCACCTCGTCGTACATGCGCCCGTCGCTGACATTGCCGTTGTGAGGAATTGCAAAAGACGTCATGCCCTGTTTGCGTTGCTGTTCCAGGGCGGTCCACAAATCTCGAGGATCTTCAGAATCGACTGAACTGAACGGTAGTTCCGGCACCTGAGCACTGCGGTAAATGACATTGCGATGCAGGTTGCGCTCTCCCGGCATGGAACTCCATTCGTAGCCAACGAACGCTGTAAAGCGGCCGGGGTCATTGTGTTTCTCTGCCGTCGCTACGATGTCACGCCATGCGGCTCGGCTGAAATCCTCCCAGCCGGGGACAAGGGCATTTTCCAGATCGAAGCCCAACATCGT